>JAKBNO010000025.1 GCA_021831005.1 Thermoplasmata archaeon | reverse complement strand
CCGCACCCGATGGCTCTACAAGAATGTGATCGTTAACCAGGAGGGCAAGAAGCGATTTCTCAATTTCTTCCTCACTGACGGTGACCATATCATCCACATTTTTCTTTATAATGCTCAGAGTTATGTCGCTTGCTTTCTTAGTAATCATTCCATCTGCTATGCTTTCTTTCACTGATATTACTGTATCTCTTCCGTGATAGGCTTCGACCATAGCTGGATTATTCTCGGACTGTACTCCGATAACTCTGGCCTTCTTGGATAGAGACTTCAGTGCAACGGATATTCCCGAAACTAAACCCCCACCTCCCACCGGAACGATCACTGCATCTATTTCGGGCATGTTTTCATAAATTTCTAGCCCAATGGTTCCCTGCCCCGCTATGACGTGTGGGTCCTCAAACGGATGTACAAATTCTGAATTCTCTGCCTTGCAGTACTTTATTGCATCGGCATAGGCATCTTCGTAGCTGTCTCCCCCAATCACTACCTCTGCACCATACGAAGTAATGGTTTTTATTTTATCGGGATTTGCCCACTTAGGAACGAATATTGTCGCCCTCTTCCCAAAAACTCTTGATGCATATGCGACTGAAAGACCGTGATTTCCAGATGAAGCCGTAACCACTTTTTTCTCATTCTTCAATGATTTTATTTTGTTTATTGCCCCTCTCAGCTTGAACACCTTTGTTGGTTGAAAATTCTCTGTCTTAAAGAATATGTTTTCCCCCGTCTGGCCGCTGAAGTATGGAGAATAAACAAGAGGACAGTATGCAACAAAACCGTCTATAGCTCTAGCTGCTTCCCTTATATCATTTATTGTGACATAGTTTTCACTCGATTGCATTTATGTTATCACTGTTTTTTCATAGTATCTCGATTTATAAACATATTTGTGCAAGAAATTCAAAGGAAGAAATATAGAGTTGTTATTGGCGAGGACTGCTCCTCTAGCTACCCAGGTAAATAACTCATTCAATCGAGTGGCCCACAGCTCAAACCTAAAGCTTTGCATTTATAATCCATTCTGCACTTAAAATGAGACTTGCATTCAAAGTATATAAGCTGCACCCAAAAGATGAGAAAAAGGGGATTTTAGGTGCAAAGCCCAAACCTTAGTAAAATACTTATACTTGTCAGACAATTATCATACAGATGTCAGATGAGCAAGAAATTTGAAATTATTGAAGAAGAACAGTTCTTCGAGAGATTAGGGTCAATTGCTGAGAAAGAAGAGCACGTTAAGAGGATTGCAAGACAAATACTAGAAGAAACTAATTTCTGATTTGAACTCCATTCCAAATATTCTTCCCTCTTGGTAAAAGCATTAATATTTTGGGTAATTAACGGACTCAGGGGCCGTAGCTTAGATTGGTTAGAGCACCCGGCTGATAACCGGGAGGTCGTCGGTCCAAATCCGATCGGCCCCATGGATAAGCAGAATATCTTACCAAGACCTATCTTCAAGTCATCATGAAATGGTACGGAGAAAAATAGTGAAAATTGGGGAAGTGTTCACTTTGCCTGGAATTCTGCCTCGAATTTCCTTCTTTCAGTCTCCTTTGCAGATCTTTTACCCAACACTTCCCTACCGAATACTATGGTTACGATTGAAGCAACAAAAGTTGCAGCGGCGATTACGAATGCATAGTAGAATGCAAGGTGAGATGGAAGAATCTTGGTTATAGGATGCCCTCCAACATAGGCAATTGTGTAAGAGGCCGTGAACGTTGATAGAAGTGAGCCAGCTATTGGCGCACCTATTGCACTCCCTACACTCCTGAACGTTCCATTCATTCCAGTTGCAAGGCCCATGTCCCTCGGATCAACCGTCAGGATGAGGAAGTTGATTACGGATGCGTTGATCATTGACAATCCTGCTCCGGTGACAAATTCCAACACTAACACCATATTGTAAGATGGAACTAATGACTGAAAGATGAACCCGATGGCCGTGACGACGCTCCCCAGAACTGCAAACGGCTTCACTCCAACTCTAGAAATAAACTGACCAGTTATTGGCGCAAAAATGAGCATTCCTATCGCAAACGGCACGAGCGAAATTCCAGTGTTAAGAATTGACTTTCCAAGACCGTCTGGAATAGGCAACTCGAACCTATATGTCAGAGCTTGCATCGCAAGGAACATTCCAAAACCCGAAATTGCGATCGCAAGGTTTGTGACCATTACATTGCGTTGTGCAAGTAGTTTAAAGTTAAGAATTGCCTCTCCCCCCTTCTTTCTATACCGTGATTCGTATGCCACTAGCGGAGCTATCAGTATGGCTGATGTCGCAACCATCCCTATTATTTTAGTCGATGTCCAGCCCCAAACTGGACCCTGTGAAAGAGCGAACACAAACAAACCGAGGACAGAAGCCAAAAGGGCTGCGCCTACATAATCGATCTTCACCTCTGGTCTCTTATATTTTGATTCTTTTATGAGTATTATGGCCACTATTGTGGCGATTATGACAAATGGAACTGCTGTGTGGTATGTCCATCTCCATCCATAATCGTTTGACACGAACGAGCCGAGTGGAAGGCTGACCGCAAATCCGGCTCCAAACATCGCACTTATCAAAGCCTGAGCTTTCGGTATCATTTCCTTCGGAAATTCTTCCCTGATCAGACTCATACCTAGTGGAAGAATTGTAAGTCCAATTCCCTGTATGGCTCTAGACACAACCATGAATGTGAAGTTTGGAGAGAATCCAGTGACTGATACAAATATCGCATACACTATAAGAGAGACTGATAGAATCTTCTTCTTACCATAAATATCCCCAAGCTTTCCAACCACCGGTGTCAACGCCACACCACCGACCAGATAACTGGACAGTACCAGACTGACCTGCGACACGCTGACCCCAAACTCCGAAGCAATGCTCGGAAGGGAGGGGGTAAGCATTCCCTCCACGTACATCACTATGATTACAATGAATGCAAGGAGCATCATGACTCGGTTCGTGTAATGCTTGTCGTATTCTACCTTTCCGTTTCCATTTTCGTACATCTTATTCACCTTTTAGATCAAGTTGCGAAATAGATCTGAGACTTTCTCTGATAGCATCGATGGAAGAATTGAGTTTAGTAACCTCGTCGCCATTCAGGCCAACTGTGGCCTTTTGGAATACATCCTCAAGCTGCTTGTTCATGGAGTCCATGGTTTCCTTCCCGCGTTTGGTCAGATGGACGAAGCAATTCCTTCTGTCTCCCCCTTCTTTTTTCCTCTCAACGTATCCATTCTTCTCCAGATTATCAACGATCTTCGTGACCGTAGGTTTCGATACGCCGAGACTCGTCGAACAATCGGTCAACTTCAAAGGACCTTTGTTGCTCACGTAGTGCAGTACGAATAGGCCCGACTTAGTCAACCCTTCATTTCGGAGAACCCTCTGTCGCCAGACCATAACCTCATCAGTCATTCCCTTGAGATTGCCAATGAGCTTTGTATGCTCTTGTACTTCAGTTATGGTTTGGTTAAAATTTTTCACTCTCCCGAATATATTCGAGGTATATAGTTATTCGCTAAAGCTAACAATTAGAAAGTGCAAACAAATATTTGAAAGTATTTTTGAGTTGATTGAAGTTACCATAATTGCTATCTTCTGGTCCGGTACAGGATGTTGATTGGTATGCCAAACCCGCAAGAGAGACGTGGTTCAGATTGAATATTACATCGCAAATTTGTGCTGTCTAACAGAGGACTGGAACTAATTGATGGTTCGTCCTCGCGTTGACATTCCGACCTCATTTGTTCTGTTTTGATGTATGGAACAGCCCCACAAGACAAGGTCAATTGCTAATATTATCCCTCAACTTTTCAAAAAACTTTCCAGCCTCCTCATAGTCACGATCCCGGATGATGTGCTTCAGGAGTTCCAGTCTGGAAGTTATCTTCTCGATCTGGGCGATGGACCTGGGATTGAAGAGAATTTCTGAGAGGAGACCATCATCCTCTGAGAGGAGCCCCTTTGCCAACTCCATATGTTTCTTGAAATTGGTGCCCGGCACGGCTTTCGTGTCTACGCACGCTGCAAAAACCATTGAAGAAGAAAATGGGAGAGTAAGTGAATATGCCATCATCGAGTCGTGTTCGTCGAAGGAAAACTCATACACATTCAATCCCATTTCACGGTATAACTCACTGAATATTTTCTTCCCTGACTCGTCAGATTCTCGAATAATTATTGAACTTTCCCCCACAGGAAGGCTCATACTTGCATTTGTTGGACCGAACATCGGGTGAGTGGATACGAATCTGCGTTTTGAGTTTCGGTAGTAATTTGGCAGATCTCCTTTTATCGACGATATGTCGGCAAGAATACACTCTTCGGGCAGGAAAGAAACTACTTCGTTGAATGCCTTTACAGTATTTTTGAGATCCACCGAATTGATCAGCAGATCTGGTTGAAACTCTTCTATTCCCCCCGGCGATGCCAGAATCTTACACCCTTTAGCCTCCCTAGCCTTCTTCGAATCAATATCGTAAACCGCTACGTCGTTTCCTTTCCGGAAGGACGTGGCCAGCCAAGATCCCATTTTACCCATGCCCATTACTACAATTTT
>JAKBNO010000123.1 GCA_021831005.1 Thermoplasmata archaeon | reverse complement strand
ACAGGATAATTTTGATGACCTTGCTAAAACGGCCAAAGGGTCTAACGTGAAACTCTTGCTGAACGATTTTGCCAAGGAGGCCGGTCAAGACTGTAAGGAACTGGACGCGGTCTTGTCAGGAAGCTCGACCGTAAACGTTGAAACTGAAGATAGACATTACGGAATCTTCAGTCACCTATTGTCCGCAGAGGAATCGTCCCTTTCAGACGAAGAGAAGGCAATTGTCAAAGCCCTGAAGATATCTGACAACCTTCGCAACGTATTCTCAATAATGTCTAGTGAATACAAAGACAAGAAAATCAAGGGGTTTTTCGAGACACTCTCTAAGCACGAGATACACAGAAAGAACGAATTGGAACAACTCTACGAAGAACTGATAGTAAGAGGACAGTGGTGAGACCTTCTATTTATCAGCTCATTCGCTTTATTAGCCTTTCCTATGCGATGAGTAGGTTCGGCTGTTAGATTTAATGAGCTACGAGAATGGGTTGTACCAAACAAAACCAGAAAGTGAACAAGAGATATAGGCGAAAGCACGAAAAGTGAAGAAGAAAGAGAACCAGGATTTTGTTTTTCCACTATTCACGAAATGGTGATTCCAGGTAGCCTGATTGATGAGTTCTATGGCTATCGGTAAGATCAGATCGTTCGCCATAGGTAGTACACAAACAAAAGACGAGAAGCCAAAATTGCAGGATCCCGCATATCTTCGGAAAACAGACAAAGGTTAGAAATGACAAAATCTTCATTCTCATAAGACGTCTATAAATGAGAACAAATCTAGGATGTGACCCATTTTATGACCAAACTTGATATGGGCTTGTCCGGATTTGGACCGGAGTCTTCGACTCCCGAAGCCGAAAGGATACCAGGCTACCCCACAAGCCCTTCGTTGAGATTTCAAAGCATTTAAAATCTTTTACTGAATTCCTTGCTGTGAAGAACAATAGATTTCCTTCTTCTGAAGCGCTCATTTATAACGTATCCGGAGAAATCGTAATGTCGAGTGATCCGGGTAAAACAATAAGGAAGTGGAGAGAAGAATTCAGCGTGACCCAGCGGGAGCTCTCAGAAAGGATGAAAATCAACACTTCTGTAATCAGCGATTATGAAACGGGTCGAAGAAAATCCCCCGGGGCCCATTTCTTGAAGAGTCTGGTTACTTCGCTAGTTGAGATAGATGAGGAGAGAGGGAATCCAGTTGTCCTGAAATACTCCCTAGGTACAGAAAAGGACGTGATTCTTGACATTAAGGAATTCTTCTATGATGTTGATTTGCAGAAATTCATCAGAATAATAGACGGGAAGGAAGTGAGTGGTCTTGATATCAAGCGGAGCATAAGGGGATATACCATCCTCGACTCCTTGAATGCTATTCTCAAATTGACGTCATTCGATTACTTTAGGGTCTATGGTTGGACATCAGAAAGGGCCCTGTTTTTCACAAACGTGGAATTCGGTAGGTCTCCCATGATAGCAGTCAGAGTACACCCAATCAAGCCAGCGGTGGTGGTGTACATTAAGCCGAAGAGGATTGACCCTCTTGCCATTAAACTGGCGGAGGTCGAGGGCATCCCACTGATAACAACGGAACTTTCCCCAGAACAGATAAAACAAAAACTGAAATCAATTTAGTTTAAGAGCCTGTTAAGGTACCAGTCAAGGCTGAACTGAACAAAATCAGAATAAGTCTGTCCTGTACCAACGTAAAGTATTGGCTTCTTTGTGTCAGAAAGCAGAGAAATTATGCCTCCTCCCTTGGCATCGGCATCAATCTTCGTCACTATGTAGCCGTTGATATTCACTGCTTCGTCAAACAGCTTGGCCTGACTGAGGATGTCAGTCCCAGCTAGTGCATCAAGTGTGAGAATGACAAGATCTGGATTGGATATTTTCTTTATCTTCTTCATCTCTTCAAGCAGGTTCTTGTTGTTCTGCATCCTCCCTGCGGTATCTATTAACACGACCGACTTTTCCATTCTAGATGCGTGCTTTACGGCATCGAAAGCTACAGCAGCAGGATCACCTCCGGCCTGGTGCTTCACCACCCTCACTCCGATCTTTTCACCGTGCAGGGCTATTTGTTCAATTGCGCCGGCTCTGAAAGTGTCGGAGGCAGCTATCACGACGTAAAATCCCTTATCCTTGAATGTCTCGGCAAGTTTTGCAATCGAAGTGGTTTTCCCAGTACCATTCATGCCGACGAACATCACGACGAACGGTGACTTTTTACTTGCCATATCAACGAGATCAACCTGACTGACCGTCGCTACCTCCTTTATCGTCGATCTGACGGCTTCCTTGAATACGGAATTCCTGTCCCCCTTCAGCTTGATACTCTTATCATCCAACTTCTTCAGAAGCACGTTCGAAATCCTGTCTGCGACAGGAAGAGCAACATCTGCTTCTAGAAGTGATATCTTTAGATTTCCTGCAATCTCTTCAAAATCTTTGGAGGAGGCACCGAGCGTCATTGCAGTACCCCTCTCTTCTTTGGTTACTTGGGTCTGCTCATCTTCCTTCTTTGACAGCTTGAATTTCTCTTTCAGTTTTTCGAACATCTCAACTTACTTTTTGTAAACTCTATTCAAATAATCTTCCAGTTGTGCATATCGCTGCTGTAACTCGCCCTCTGAATTTCGACTGCTTTCCAACGCCTTGGCTGCGTCGTTCTTCCTTTCCTCTAGAATGCTCAGTGCATCTTCTACAGTTGCCTTCTTGTATGCGCTGGAACCAATATTTACCACGACCCTCTCCTTGTTTTTCACCTCACCCTCAATGTAGAGGCCCCTCCCTATCGGGATGAGGGAATCTCCCTCTATCTTACTCATATTCTTCAGGAAATCTGTGCTCGTTGCCAAGTCCTGAAGAATGACAGCCAGAGACTGTATCTGTCCCTCGATTTCTTCCAGCTGCTGTCTTATCACTTCCATGCTGTACACTATCTGGTCCACCTTTGCATCTTGTGTCATCTACGATCCTCCAAACTTCTTTTTTGAAACTATCAGCGACTCTATTCCCGGCATAGGCTCACCCGCAAGATAGCTTATAAGGGCTCCCCCGCCTGTGGATATGTGGTCGATGTCATTCCCGTTTATACCCATCCTTTCCAGGGCCGCCAAAGTGTGTCCTCCGCCTGCTACCTTGTACCCTCTTGATTTTGCAACGGTAGAGAACACCTCCTCCGTCCCCGAAGCAAAACTTTCCAACTCAAAGACACCCATTGGTCCATTAAGCATTACCGCATCCGAATTCTTTATCACCGATGCGTAAGAAGCTATCGTGTCTACTCCGATGTCCATTGCCGGTATGTCCTTCCTGAAATCGCTTAATTTGTAGTGTTTCACTTTTCCATCCTCGTTGCCCACAAAGTCTTCCGGGGTCATTATTGATTCCCTGTACTCCCTGACCAGCTTCTCTGCTTCCTTCAAAACTTGGTCGTACTTGCCGACTTCTTTCCTGAGAACCTCCTCATTCTTCTTCCCCATCTCTACTCCAGACGCAATCAGGAATATGTGTCCAACGAGTCCCCCCGTCAGGACCTTGTCGAGTTTCCTTTCCCTGAGTAACTTGTCTATGATCTTTATAGAATCGTCTGCCTTTGCCCCTCCAAATATTCCAACCCTTTTCTTTCCCTTGACCTCGAATAACTTCTCTATTCCCACTATCTCATTTTCCATCAATTTTCCCGCGATGTTGGGCATGACTTTGCTGAAACCCACGAGCGTCACGTTGCTCCTGTGGGCAGCTGCGAAGGCGTCGTTGACGAAGTATTCGGCATGCTCGGCCAAGTTCCTGACTATGTGTGTTTTCTCCATCACCTCGAGCCTATCTTCAGCAAGGACGACCTCTTCTGAGTAATACCTGGTATTCTCCAGCATGAGGATGTCCCCTGGTTCCGCACTATCTATCTCCTCCAACGTCTCATCGTCATAAACCCCGTTCAGAAACTTGACCCTTCTCTTAAGCAAGTTGGAGAGATGTGAAGCGTGTGTCCTTAAGCTTACAAAATCGCTCTTCCCCGGTCTACTCTGGTGAGCCAGAATGATGACCTTGGATTTGGAAAGGGACTCAATCGTTTCCTTGTGCGCCCTGAATCTTGCATCATCAAGGATATTTCCCGTTGACGGGTCAATAGGTGAATTGATATCTACCCTCAGCAGAACCGACTTGCCCACCAGGTCGAAATCGCTCAAGGTGAAGAAGGGGAGTTGGCTCATATTACCTGATTTTTTAGTGCTTTAAATGCGTTTCTCATTGTCTGGCCTCTGGATGCACTTTCACAGAATGAATTGGAGGATGCAAACTTTCAAGTCGTAAGACGAGTCGTCTCTTTTCATCCTTTTCTTACCTCTTTGCCGTTTATGATGACTCTCTCTATGAGGTCCTCTCCAAACTTGTACCCCAGTTTGTCAAAGTGTTCCTTCAATATTACGATGTTAGCCTCCTTTCCAACGTGAATTGTTCCCGACTTCTTTGAGAGAGAAAGGATGTGGCTTGAATTGAGAGTGCTCATATTGATAAGGTTTTCAATCGTGAAAGGGAAAAGCTGACGCGCAAGAGATATCGCCAATGGAAAAGATGTGATATAGGTG
>JAKBNO010000076.1 GCA_021831005.1 Thermoplasmata archaeon | reverse complement strand
GGTCTGGCTGTTGGAGGGCTCCTCATCCAATCCAGAGGAATAGTGTTTGACTTTATGGTTTCGGGAATAGGTCTTCTGATAATAGGTATTTTACTCCTGTCGCTCAAGGAGTTCAGAAAATTCAGAACATACCTGAGCAAACTTAGTATCAGTTTATCTTCTTGGTTCTCTTCTTTCCTACCCTTAAATTTTTATTCAGTGTCACTATACGCTAAAGGTCAGAGTGAGATTAGGCAAGCTGTACGTCGATGGGTTGGGTGTGTTTGAGGGGGAATCCATTGGCAGGGACGTTGTTTCTCAGGGAGAGCTTGTTTTTAACACCTCACCTTCCGGTTATCTCAAATCAATAACGGACCCCAGCTACTCGGGTCAGATACTCGTCTTCTCATTCCCATTCATCGGTTCATACGGGGTTGGAGAAGATGGAGAGAGCGGGCGTCCCAGAGTCAGAGGAGTCGTGGTAAACCACATTCCAGAAATCTTCAAGGAGGAATTCTCTTCATACCTGGAAAAGTGGGGGGTTCCAGGAATAATAACCAAGGAAACGAGGAAGATTGTAGATTTCATCCGAGTCAACGGCAACAAGCTGGGCTCATTCGGAGAAAACAGATTCATAAATCCTTACAGTTCAAATCTTATTGATGAAACTATTGAGGACGCCGGTCGAAAAGAAGGGAACCTGTTGTTGATTGACCTTGGGCTCAAGAGAAACATCCTGAAATTCCTTGGAGACTACTCTGTTTCAATAATTCCTTACGATCAGTTTCATCCACGGCAGATTGAAAAAGTGGATGGGGTGGTAGTTTCCAACGGACCGGGTGATCCAGAATTCAGTGACCTCAATGAGCTGGTGAGATCTTTGAAGGATGTCCTAGGTAAGAAGCCAACACTGGGAATCTGCCTGGGACATCAACTGATCTCGCTCTCTGCGGGACTGAAAACAGAGAAGATGAAGTTCGGGCACAGGAGCATAAACCATCCTGTCGAAGATCTTTCCTCCGGTAGGATAGGCATCACCACCCACAATCATGGATTCGCGGTTGTATATGTTAGGCAAGAGGGAGTGAGAGAGAGATACAGGTCCCTGAATGATGGGACCAACGAAGGTCTCGAAGGAAAGAACTTCCTGACCTCACAGTTCCATCCGGAGGGAGGGCCAGGACCAACCGACGAGCTTGGGATCTTCGAGGAATTCAGGAGGATGATGCATGAACATTGAACCCCTCCCGAGGAAGATACTCATCATAGGTTCGGGACCTATAGTTATTGGGCAGTCTGCCGAGTTTGATTACTCAGGCAATCAGGCAATAAAGGCAATGGTGAAGGAGGGGATTGAAGTCGTAGTGGCGAATTCCAACCCTGCCACAATCCAAACGGATCGGAGGGAAGGAATCAGGCCAAAGATGGTTCCACTAAACCTGGAGAGCATCACCAAACTCATAGATGATGAAAGACCAGATGCGATCCTTGGTACTTTCGGAGGGCAAACTGGCCTCAACCTTCTGGTAGAACTCTGGAAATCGAACGTCCTATCGTCAAGGAATGTGAGAATTCTGGGAACTCAGCCGGACGTCGTGAATGTGTCTGAGGACAGACTCAAATTCAAAGAAAAAATGCTTGAGATCGGAGAACCGGTTCTCGAATCATTCTACTGCTCAACCCTTCAGGATTCGATAAAGTACTCGAAGCAGATTGGTTTTCCAATAGTTGTTCGGCCCTCATTCACCCTGGGAGGGTCGGGAGGGGGAATTGCACGGAACGTAGAGGAGCTCAGGTCGATTGTTGAACAGGGACTGTTTCTCTCAGAGGTGGGTTCAATCCTGATAGAAAAGTCGGTGATCGGATGGAACGAACTCGAGGTCGAAGTTGTAAGAGATTCTGCCGGGAATAAGATAGCGGTCTGTACAATGGAAAACGTTGACCCGATGGGGGTGCACACAGGAGACAGTATAGTTGTAACACCGTTCCTGACTCTAAACGATTTCAATTATCAGAAGATCAGGAACTCTGCACTCAAGATTGCGGAAAATCTCAACATCGTTGGTGCTTGCAATGTGCAATTCGCATTCAACAACGGAACGGGGGAGTATTATGTGATAGAGGTAAACCCCAGATTATCAAGGTCATCTGCCCTCGCATCAAAAGCGACAGGGTATCCAATAGCAAGGGTCGCAGCGCTCATATCTCTGGGAAGGAAGTTGACAGAGATTGAGAACACAGTAACAGGAGAGACGAATGCCGCAAGAGAGCCAGCGATAGATTACGTGGTGGTCAAGTGCCCGGTCTGGCCTGTTGAAAAATTCCCAGAGGAAGACTTCAAGCTCGGAACTCAGATGAAGAGCACGGGAGAGGCCATGAGTATAGGCAAGACTCTTTCAGAAGCATTCAGAAAATCTCTGAGATCAACGGGGTTGCTCCACAAGAAAGTGAATTTCGATGAAACACTCCTGACCATTCCAAATCCAGAAAGGGAACTTCAAATAATGGAAGCACACAAGCACGGTTACGATCTGGAAAAAATATCTTCTCTCACAGGTTGGAACAAACTATTCGTGAGCGAGCTGATAACTGCGTTCGAGGAAGAAAATTCTTCGGCAGGGTTCTCGATAGTCGATACCTGTGCGGGAGAATTCGACGTTAAAACTCCTTACTACTATTCTTCCAACCCGGGTAAAAAGATCGAGGGAGATGCGATCGTTCTGGGTGGAGGTCCTATAACTATTGGACAAGGGATAGAATTTGACTACAGCTGCGTGCACATTTCGCACAGCCTGAGGAAGAAAGGGTACAAGGTAATAATGGTGAACGACAACCCTGAGACTGTCTCAACAGACTTTGACGAGAGCGACTTTCTCATCTTCGACCCGGTCGACTTTGAGACAGTAAGGAATGTCATCCAGAATTCCACCGCGAAATATCTCATACCGTGGTTTGGGGGTCAGAGACCGATCAATATCCTCAAGAGGATACAGAAGGAATTTGGAACCAGAATCCAGATATTGGGCACGAGCGTGGATTCAATAGATACCCTGGAAACTAGAGAAAAGTTCGCGGAACTGATGAAGGACATGAATATCCCTTATCCGGAGTACCATTTTGCTTCTATAGACTCGTTCATGGAAGCGGTGAAGAAACTCTCGTTCCCCGTTATCGTGAGGCCCTCCTATACCATATCCGGAGCGCACATGGCCGTTTTAAAATCTCAGGAAGAAGCGGAAGAATATCTGAAGTTCCACGGCAGGTTTGTCAGGGAATTTCTGGTGGAGAAGTACCTGGAAAATTCTATCGAAGCTGAGATCGACGGAGTCTCGGATGGAGAGAGAGTTCTGATACCCGGGATCATAGAGCACATAGAAGAGGCTGGAATCCACTCCGGAGATTCGACCAGCATATTTCCATCAATAAACATAGCGAATCACATCCGGGAAACCATGAAAGAGTATACGAAACTGATTTGCAAGAAGCTCAATATCGTCGGCCCAATAAACATCCAGTTTGCCATCAAGGACAACGTCGTTCACATCATAGAGATCAACCCGAGGTCTTCGAGAACATTCCCCTTCGTCTCCAAGATTTCAGGGGTAAATCTATCAGAGCTGTCTGCAGACGTATTGTTCGGAGGCAAGATATCTGAAAACTCGGGAGTGACGGAGCTCATAGGTGTGAAGGTACCCATTTTTCCATTTGACAAACTAAAGGGGTCTGACGTTATATTGGGTCCAGAGATGAAGAGCACAGGCGAGGTTATTGGAATAGGTAAGGACCTGAAACATGCGCTACTCAACGGCTACAGAGCGGCCGGCTACGATGTTTCCAAGGAAGGTGTAATCGTATCGATTACGTCTAAACGTATCAACGAATATTTAGGAATCGTTAAAATTATTAATGATTCGGGAAAGGTCATCTATAGCACAGAAGGGACACACGACAGACTGTCAAAATATGGCATAAATTCAGTGAAAATAAAGAAAATTTTTGAAGGTAGTCAAAATGCCTTAGACCAACTAAAGCTCGGAAATATCTCAGGGGTCATCAACATATTGTCTGAAAACTATAAATCAGAGGCTGATGGTAAACTGATGAGACGAGCGTGTTATGAGAGGAGGGTCCTCTATATGAGTACCAGATCTCAGGCCGCAGCTTTCGCAGAAGTGATAGCAAGCTCCGGGAAAATTTCAGTACAACCGATTGATAGGCTAAAATGATGTTAGTTCGGTATATCGCTTCGTGAAGTAGATTCCATGGATTTTAATCCACCTAAAAATGATAAGCACTGTAATTATATTTAGGCATTGGGTTAAATCACCGAAAAACATTTCTAATTAGGTGTTGACCTATGGGAAATAAACTATCTATAATAATATTCAGCGGAACTACAGACAAGATTCTTTCCGCAGGAGTTCTCTCACAAGCAGCAGCTGCGATGGGATCTGAAGTGAATATTTTTGTGACATTCTGGGGACTGCTGAGCTTTACAAAGGGAGAGAAGAAGATGATAATGCCGAAGGAATTCGAACACATGGGACAAGCCATGATGGAAGGGATGGCACGGGAGCACGTTGCATCTTGGTACAGCATGATCAAGGAAGCCAAGGAATTCGGC
>JAKBNO010000038.1 GCA_021831005.1 Thermoplasmata archaeon | reverse complement strand
ATTATCCACCGCCGCAATATAACGGTTTCGATTGTGATTTTCAGTCCTCTCGATTTCTTTAAAGGCGTTATCTTCCATCCACTCAAAATCCTCGTTACCCGAAATAAACGGGCATAATGCTGAGCGTATATTACCGTTTCCGGAAATCCAGAAGCGTTGTCTGTTAATCGTTGCTTACAGCGGCACCTATAAGAGATTAGTGGTTGAGGCTATGACGATCATTGCCCGTTAGAGATTTCCCGTTCTTATATTCAGTGAGCCTCTGTTTAGGCTGTTTCCTGTACATTTCGGTGTGTTATGTATGATTTTTCCAGAAAATACAATTGGAGAGACTGAAATCTCCGTCTTTCCGGACAACTTTTGTGCACCAAGAAATAACGGACAATGACCGACATAGGGTTGAGGTCGAGGAGAGGGAGAGTTGATCGATTCTGACTGTTGATAATCTTATGATACCGCTCCAGTGGAATCTGAGCTCTCTCCCCCTTGCTTTCTTGGCAGTCTTTCCCTGTAAGGTTTCTTATTTTGTATTTTTTTCGAACCATTTTATTTTTTGTGGTTGCATTCCAAACCTAGCTGACATTCGCTGTATTTTTCACCTTACTCATAGCCGAGTTTTTACGATTTTAGGTGCAGAATCGATTATGAGTTAGAAGTCTATAAAGCATGGTTTACGTTGACAGTAAAACGACAGCGCTGGTTAGACAACTTTCCCTCAGACTTTCACTGATTCCTCTACTATATGCCTAACCCTTTCAACGAATAAATTCCACTTGTTCCTGTTTTCCTCCGTTCTCTTCTTTCTCAACCTTAACATTGCGTCTTCAAAGAGCTTTTCAGAGGCGACATTACCAGATGCCTGGGAAAGTTTCTGTAACAGAGTCTCAGAGCCTAGGCTGCGGAAGAGAGAGACGATCTCGTTCATTTCAATTGTTTCATCAAGAATTGCGTACAGGTCAATTAGGTCCTGGTCGCGTCCTGCTTGAAGCTTGAGGACCCATAGCGCCTCCGGCCTCGCGACGTTCAGAGGGACCTCCGTACCACCTGTCCTCGTCTTGAGTCGAATCGATCTAACCCTCTGGCTTATCCACGCCTCCGGAATATCAATCCCTGCTCTTCTGTCCCTGACGTTACCGACCAGCAGGTCGATGGTAGCCTCATCCTTACGATACCGGGGAGCAATGCCTTCGAAGTCAAGTGGGAGGTCGCCATCAGACTTTTCGAGCTCGAATCCCTGCCCTCGGAGGAAGCCCTCGAAGGCAGATTGGAGGAGGGTGGGAATGACGATGTCCGCGTCCTTCGAATATCTGGGGTCCCCGTAAGCGGCTATTGCATACCCTCCTATCAGCGTACCTCCCATTTTCCAAGGCCAGACGTTCAACAGGGCTATTATCTTCCTTTCCCTCGTCGCCAGTCTTTCTTCAGGGTCAATACGCAATCAGATCCTCCGCCTCTGCATACAGTCCGGGATGTTCCCTGATTAGCTTCACCACGTCTTCCTTCGGGATGACGGGTTCCCCGTTTATCATGACAGAACGGACTTCATCAGTTCCCTCCAATGCAACGTAACAACCTACCCTTTTCTTCCCCGCATAGGATACGGAGTGTCTTCTAAGATATTCCTTCCACCTCCCCACATCTGCGTTTCTCACAAGAAGGTCGTAAACCAATAAGTATGAATTGGGCATAGTGACGTAGGCGCCATCAGTCCACACCTCCACAGCGGTGCTGCCCGTCCATGCCTTGTCAAAAGGCGTCTCGAATATGACATCCCTTACCCTCTTCCACTCCCTTGATCTTGAATCGACTTTCCTGATCGGTCTAGGAATAACATAGGTACCTCTACCAGTCCTTCTTATCTTCCCGCGCATCTTCATCTCAGAGAGTAGCTTCCTTGGTCTGTCATTTCCTGTGATTCTTGCAACATCACTTACACTGAACTCCCTTCTCCCGAATTCCATCTTCAGGACATCGAAGTACGTCATTCCCATATACTCAGATAATCGGACATTATATATAAGATTAGTCATGATGTATCTATTTACATTTATATTATGGAAGATTTCTATAAACCTCTCATTTTATTAGACTTGGTGTCAATAAATTTTATCCATGCGGTCGGAATTATTCGTCGTGGACATAGTGGACTTCGGACTGAGGGAGAAGTACGAACAGCTCGAGAAGTTTGGTGACAGGCTTGCTGACATTAAGGACGTTATACAATGGGAGGGTTTGAGACCATTGTTGAATGATCTATCAGATCCACAGGTTGAAAGAGAAATAAGGGACAGAACATCCTTTATGAATTTTCTCGGATATCCTGAGAAACTGCCGGATCGCAGCACAATATGGTTCTTCAGAGAAAGATTATCAAAGACAGGTAAGGATCAAGCCTGGGACAATGCAGAATGCTTCATTCATTGAATCAGATAAGGTAGAATACGGAAAGACGAGTATTACGAGAATCCCGCCGAAACCATGATTATGAGGGTCAGTATCAGGAATATTAGACCAACAAGAGCTGTCCCATCCAGTTTTTTCTGAAGACCTATCACTTGTGGTGAAGAAGATGGATCCTTTCCTTCTTTGATAAGTTTGCCAGTAAGCGAAGCAAACTTCAGACCAATTGGAACAATTATTATTTCTCCGATTACAAAGGCAATAAGTCCCAGAATTGCACCTATCTCAATGTATGAATCCCACGAATTTATGTGAAATAGAATGGAATGAATATTTCCGTTGCTCATGTTATATGCTAAAAGGAAGCCGAATAACAATGTGAGAATTGATGATATCATCATGTATGGAACAATCTTTGGAATAAAGGTTGAAAGAAACTCTTTTTTAGTGGAGGAAGACCATATCTTAGTTAGAGGCAAGAGGACGACTGTATTTAGCACGGCACCTCCAAGCCATATTACTGCAAATATTATATGAAAAAAGGCAAGAATAGTTGTCAGGTACATTCTTGGAAAACCTCAGTAATTCATATACATCAGATACTTAATGGGTGGTTTTACTGATTTTACGTAAAAGTAAAAATTAATGCATGGCAAAATCTTACTTAGAAGGTGTATGAATATGAACGGAAATAATGACAAGGATGTGAAATACCAGGGTCCGACGGGTTCGGAGCGCGTCGTGAACCATCAGCCTCCGGGCTCGCTCAAGAGGGCGGCCGACAGGAGGGAGCTAAGGAAGCACATCAGCAAGGGAAGAATGTCATGACAACTCTAATTGTCGCAACCCTGATGTGGGTCCACATTCTGGCCGTGGCTGGCTGGATGGGCGGAACCGTATACGAGATCCTAGTCTATTTCCCACTAATGAAAGCACTTCCTGTCGAGGCTAAGAAGACCGCGTTTCTGACCTCCTTCAGAATTTTTCCGTTGTACTATCTTACCTTCGGCACGCTTACGATAGCTTCGGGTGCCCTGCTGTTCATCATGATGGGAGGTAGCCTTGACCTTTCGAGCCTTTGGAATCTGCTGGTGATAGCAGGGGGGCTTGTCGGGCTCGGTGTCTGGACACTGGCCCGGATCGCTGACTGGGTAATGGCGCCCAAATTGATGAGGGGGGTCGAACATGGTTCTTTTCCTCAGATGAAGCAGCTGATGCTGGGAGGAGTTCTGGTTCTGGTTCTATTGCTCATCGCTTTCACACTCATGGTCACCGCGGCACTTCTTTGAGCACGTCATACACTACTGGACAAGCCAGTCCGGGGAGATCCTCCTTGGTTCACTATTACTCAGGTTCTCACCTGGTTAAGCTTGAAATCCTAATCTGGTCAGAGTTTCACCTGACCTTATTCTCTGTTCCAGGTACTCTCTAAGGTAGAGCGTTCCCTCTTCACCAAGGAATGTGAAATATCTGTGCCTTGCCTTGCTTAACTCCGGCCTTACAATAATTTGGCAGGGGACGTTCTCGAAATCGATACTTTTCCCCTTTACGGAAAGGTCCACTGCGTCCAATATTCTAAGACCGTCGGTTCCTGCGTAGTTGCCCAAAGATTCTGGTCTTAGACCAGAGAACGCCATCAATGATATGGCAACTTTTGTTCGTGGATTAGCATCCCTGAGAATGGCTGCCAGCTCCTTCTTTTCGGGTATCCTCTCGTCTTCGACTGTTAGGTTTCTGTTTTCATTTTTTATATTCAGGCCTAACCGAATAATGATATTGTTAAACTTCAAGTATGATGAAACTGACTTGAGCGAGGTAGATATGTATGAGCCGGCCTTGCCCTGTTCCTCCATGGATCTGATCTGATCCGAAATTTTCTCTTTGAATAAGTCGTAGTTATCCTTGGCTAGTGTCAATATCGATTCAGGATCCTCATGTATCCATTCCAGCCAGAGACCCAGATTTCTGAGATAATAGTCGGCAGTGAGGTTGGATTTAACCTTGAGGTTCTGATACCAGTCATTCACTTTTTCTTGCTTTTGTTCAGAAGTATCTTATGCCTGGTATTCGGATGCATTTGGATACATAATGTTTCTTTATTTGAGTATTTTCTTACTCAATTGGGTAAGGGTAGGTGGGGATTCGAACCCCAATAGTCGGGATCTGCAGTCCCGTGCATAGCCGCTCTGCCACCTACCCAACT
>JAKBNO010000046.1 GCA_021831005.1 Thermoplasmata archaeon | reverse complement strand
TAAATGAGGAGCTGGATGTCTCGAAAGAACTTGTCACTGTGTACAGGGGAGATACCAGCGTGACAAGGGATGGAGAAGGTGCCTGGGGTAGCCGATCTGCAATACTGGTTGGAGCAGCAATAGTCGCAATTTGCAAAAAGTTGAGAACTGATGTAGAGAAGGAATTTGGAAGCTACTCTTCCAAATCCCTGTTATCTGGGAACCACGATGAATATGTCTTTGACGAGAAACCTTTCTCACTAACCTCTTTTGGAGCAAACTTAGCAACCGTGGAAATAGGCCGATTTGGCAATGTAAGAGTCAAGAAATGTAACGCCTACTATGATGTTGGTCGCGCTCTTAACATGGATATGGTCCTAGGGCAGATCCACGGCGGAATGGCACAGGGCATCGGTCAGACTCTCCACGAGGGTCTGTTCTATAGCGAAGACGGACAGCTCATCACTTCAAGCATCTCAGACGCAGGCGTTCCTCTAGCCGAAGATCTTCCGAATTTCGGGGTCAAGATAGCAGAAAATAGGTCTTCACTTCCACACGGTGCAAAAGGTCTCGGAGAAGCTCCAACAATCGGTGTTCCCACCGCACTGATAAGAGCTGTAGAGAAAGCGAGCGGAAAGAGGTTGAGAAAGACTCCAGTCATGCCTGAAGACCTGATGGAGTAGTTGATTTATTCATAATCTTTCAATTTTTTTTCAATAATTGGTGCGTCTTCGATAGAATCAATGTCGAGGAGGTGACTGGGTTCGATCTCTACTCTCAGGACGTTATCAATATGTGAATTTGCCAAATCTCTGGCTCCTCTGTCTCCACTAAGTTTAATCAATTCGTCAAAGTAGCTAGAAGGGAAAATAATGGGATTTCTAATCTCTCCATCTACCGAACAAGCAACAATTTTGGTCGGATCTCCTAAAAATACGTCGGTCATCTTTTTTATGTCATCTGGGGTAAAAAGGGGTTGATCAGCCAACAGTATCAGTATTCCCGACACTTCTTTCCGGAGATAAATTGTCCCAAGTACAATCGATTTCCCTATTCCAAGCGAAATCTGCTTGTTCATTATTTTTTCAATATGGTTTCCTAAAATGTCGTCAAGGTCAGTATTGGAAACGACGACCGCAGTTTTCCAAAATTCAAAACCTGAAAGTGCCAGGAGGGTTCTCTCCAGAACACTTTTTCCGTTGATTTTGAAAAGCAATTTGTTGCTACCGAATCTTGAAGAGTTACCCGCAGCGAGAACAAGGGCTGCGATTTTGGTATTGTTCTTCCTTTCTCTCATTTTTCGAACGCCTTTCTGAAAGAGTCGGTCAGTACTGAGATGTAATTTTCTGCAGTGCTGTTAATCACTCTTGCACCCATAGTAGCTATCATCCCTCCTATGTTCAAATTTACAGTCCACTTTACAAGGGTACTACTCCCTAAATCCACAAGCTTGTAGTTTGCCTTTAAATCAAGAGAGCCTGTCGTGCCAGATCCCCTAGCATAGATATCTATTTCCTCACCCTCTGTAATTCGCTTCAACTCTAATAGCAAATTGAATTTTCCCTTAATGGCCGACTTTCCAGCTTTCACAACCAACTTTGAAGATGTTTCATTCAACTTCTCAGCTGACTGAACTTCAGGAATGATAGAAGTAACTTGGTCAATGTCGGATATGAAGGAAGAAACAGTATGCCTAGCCGATTTAACTTCAAATTCCCCTTTGAGTTCCATATATTTCCGAGTAAGGTAAACAAATCCATTAATTTTACTGACCGAGATCTTGTGATGCGTTTAACGAGAAAAATGATTTATATAGAATTAGATTCCAAATACCATTGAACAATTGGGAATTTCCTCAGGTTGCTTCTGATCTTGTGAAGAAGGGTGAAGCATTTGTAGTGGCGACTGTAGTAAAAGTTTCGGGCTCTTCGATTGGCAAGCCGGGTTTCAAAGAAGTGATCTCGAGTAAGGGTGAAGTTCTTTACGGCACTCTTGGGGGAGCCTGTCCCGACTCTGCTATAGTAGAGAAGGCGAAAGAGGTTCTAAGCACCGGGAATGCGAGAACGATAAAGGTATTTCTGGAGAATCCAGAAGAGACTATAGTGGGAATGAGAGAGAACAAGGAAGACGAAATACACGTTGAAACAAACTGCGGAGGTATAATGGACATTTACCTGGAACCTTATAGGAGAAATGAGAGACTGGTGATCGTTGGTCAAGGAGGAAGAGATGAAATAGAAGACGGCCTCATAACACTTGGAAAATCTATTGGAATGAACGTTACGCTCATCGACCCAAATCCAATGGTCACTTCTCAGCCAGATGTGACGATCGATCCTGTCAATTCACCACTGAGTGATTTTGATTTCAGTGAAGATGACTTTGTGGTTGTTCTTACAAAAGGAGCTAGAGATCTCCAGGTGCTGGAGGAAATCTCAAAACACAAGGTGCGTTATGTAGGTCTTCTGGCAAGCAAGAAGAGGATAAAGTCCGATTTCGATTTACTCGAGGCGAAAGGAGTCTCGAAAGAATTTTTGACTTCCATTCACGCACCTATCGGTATAGATTTAGGTGCAATCACACCAGCTGAGATTTCACTCAGTATAATTTCAGAAGTAGTCTCTATTAGGAGAAAACAGCAAGATCAAAAATCAATGAGTGCGAACGTTACCTGAATTTTTTGAGTTTATTCCTCTGTCAGTGGTATCGTAATTCCAAAACATTCCACCATATCCGAGACCCGCTATTTCCCTCTTTGTCGGAATTTCTCCAGCCATCATTCTGGTGAACATGACGTCTATCGAGTTGAACTCGCTATACCTGATTCCCCCAGCGGATATTCCGAATAATGGGAGACCTTTCCAGATTGACAGAATTGTCATCGTAGTTGGCTTCATAGGAATCCCGTATGACAAGACTCTGGCTCCAAGTTTTCTAATTGTCCCAGGAGTTTGATCAGTTGGATCTACCGACATACCTCCGGTGACAATTATCGCCTCAGCACCCGAATCCCTAGCTTTCATTATTGCCTGTATCTCCTTTTCACAATCATCCGGAACTATTTCTTTGTAAACAATTTTCCATCCGTATTTGTCACATTTTCTTTTTACAATTCCGAAGTATTCGTCCTTTTTTCTCTTCTCATATATTTCAGTTCCAGTTATAACCAGTCCCACCTTCGAAAGTTTGAATGGCTTAACACTCACCATCCCTTTTGATGCGAGTTTTACCACTTTTTTCATCTCTCCTTTACTGATGGCCAAGGGGACGACATCAATGGCTCCAACTATTTCACCCATACCCACTGCCAAGTTTTCACTCTTTGAAATAAATAAGACGCTTTGGTTTGTGTTAAAATCAGTCAACTTTTTACGGTCAATCTTGAGGATACCAGGAACCTTCGAAGTCAAGAAAGCAATTCCGTGTTTTCCTTGAACCAGTTCAGTGGTTCCGTCAGAGAGCGCTACACCTATCTCTGAAGAAATCTGCCACTCATAAACCAGATTGTCTTTTTTACTCTCAATCCAAACTCTATAAACTCCAGAATCTTTCAATTTGGTAACATCTGCCTCAGTAATCACGTGACCTCGTTCTAGAAGGGTGCTTGACTCCCTGAGAGTTACCAGAGTAGTGTCATAAGCCAAGACTTTGCCCACCCCATCTTCTGTCGGAATTTTCTTCACTATTCTTCATCTACGTTCATAGGCAAATAGTTACCTGATTTAGGTAAGCTAATATTTATTAATCAGCCTTGCACAGATTTGCTTAATATGAAGGATGATACGGTAATTATTTCTGTTCTACCGTAAATGGAGCATATTTTTTCAAATCGGACGAGAACAGAAAAAAGTGGAGCAAGAGCAAACGTTTCCTCACTGGAGAGAGCGTCAACAATGTTGCGATGGATGGAAAAGGTCACTTCTATGCATCCACTCTGACAGAGGGAGTATACTCATCAAAAGGACAAAGGAAAAACTTGGAAATTATCTAACAAGGGTCTTCACGTGAGGAAAGTGTGGACGGTAGAGGCAGACAATCACGAGGACAATGTTCTGTACGCGGGAACCCAGTATGGTCATCTCTTCAAGTGATAAGGATTATAAAAGACCGTGATATGCGAATGTATTGATCACTACCAATGAGCTGCTGTTACTCCTCGCAGGGATAATGCTATTAGGGTTCGTCGGAGAAATTGCATTTAGGAAGAAGAAAATCCCCGACATGCTGCTTCTCTTGCTCATTGGAATAGCTCTCCACTATACGGGCATTATTCCAGGGGTTTATCTTTCAATTATGAGGGACCTTCTGGGATTTGTAGGCACGGTCGCCTTAATTCTTATAGTGTTCGGCGGATTGTTGAAGCTCGATCTCCAAAAATTTGGGGCTACTGTTTCCAGAGGAGTTGTAATAGCTACATTAGATCTCGTTTTCGTTATTGGTATTACGACCCCTATTCTCTATTTCTTTCTAAAGATACCATTTCTAGATTCCTTGCTACTTGCTGCGGTTCTTAGTGAGAATTCTGTTACTTTTATTGTTCCACTGATGTCGAGAGTAAATCTGGACGAGCGTGTGAAGCACACTATTGAAGTGGAAACGATAATGAACTCCGTCATGAACATAATAGTAGTTCTCTTAATCCTTAGTATTATGAATCAACAGTCCAGTTTGGTTGGACTGGCAGGCTATCTTTTCGGAAGCATTTCTGAAGC
>JAKBNO010000009.1 GCA_021831005.1 Thermoplasmata archaeon | reverse complement strand
ACTGCAGACTGGAAGATTGCAGCGTAGAGAACTCCGTCATTATGGATAACGTATCTATCCTTCTCGACCAATCCCTGAAGGTGAAGGACAGTATAGTTGGGCCCGCAAGCGTGATCAAACCAAACGGAGCAGAAGAAAAGTCGCTGCGTGTCATCATAGGAAGGGACTCAAAGATCGAGGTGTGATCCGCTCTTGAAGGTCCTTATACTTGGTGGATCTGGCCAACTCGCCAGATCGATTGGGCCCCTGGTCGAGGAGGCAGTACTTGCTTCCAGGTCAAGTGACACGAAACTGGACCTGACGCACACCGAAGTGATCTATGATCGAATATCAAAGATCGATCCCGATCTCATAATAAATGCAAGCGGAATGACTGGGGTGGATCAGTGCGAAACGAACATCCGGGAAGCGTACCAAGTAAACGCCCTGTCGGTAAAGGAGATTGCGAGATTTTGCAGGGATCACAAGATCAGGTTGATCCACTTTTCAACGGACTACGTGTTCGATGGAAGTGAGGGAGGTTATAGGGAGGATTCGATCCCAAATCCGATCAACTACTACGGCCTGAGCAAACTGATTGGCGACACCTATGCCTTATCCTACGACGAATCCGTCATTGTACGCACGTCTGGCGTCTACGGTATCTCACGGAACTTTCCAATTCTTGCCCTCGAGAAGCTCAATAAGAACGAACAGGTGAATGCGATCAAGGGTTACTACTCACCTATTTTTGTTGGCCTTCTGGCCAGATCCTCAGTAGAACTGATGCATTCTGAACGGTCCGGATTGTTGAACATTGCGGGTGAAAGAATCACCAGGAGGGAACTTGCAGTGAGGATAGCCGAGAGATTTGGTCTCGACAAGAATCTGGTAAGGGAGGAGACTGAGGGATTAGGTCTCGTCGCAAAACGACCCTTTGATTCGTCCCTTGATTCGTCCCTGGCGCGTAGACTGATATCAATTGACTTCTACACCTCTAGAGCGAACATAGACGAATTATACTCGTATTTCAACAGGAAATGATTTTAAATCAGCTAACATTCGATGTCACGATGCCAGAATTTCTGAAGACGGACATCAAAGAAGTCGTCCTGGTGAAGGCAAAAGTGCACGATGATGAGAGAGGATTCTTTGCTGAACGATACAAGAGGACCGATTTTAAGGAAAGTGGGGTAAGCGATGAGTATGTTCAACTTAATCATTCGTTCTCAAGGAAGGGAGTGATCAGGGGCCTTCACTTTCAGAGGAGCCCGGAGGAACAGGGAAAACTGATAACGGCGGTCTCAGGTGCTATACTGGATGTAGCCGTCGACATTAGGCCCTCTTCGTCCACATTCAAGAGGTGGGTATCTGTTGTGCTGTCGAGAGATAATTTCACTTCTCTGTGGGTTCCGCAGGGGTTTGCCCATGGTTTTCTCGCACTGGAGGATTCAGACGTCATTTACCTTACGACAAAGGAGTACTCTCCTCAACTAGACTGTGGAGTTAGGTGGGACGATCCTGACATAGGTGTAAAATGGCCCATCGTTTCTCCTACAATATCGTCAAAGGACAGGAAACTGAAATCCCTCAAAGAACTGGTTGAAAGTGGGGAGGTGAAATAGTGACGAAGTTGCTGGTTACGGGAGGGTGTGGTTTTATCGGCTCAAATTTTGTCAACCACTGGCTAAAGAACCATCCAGATGATTCCGTTGTGAATCTTGACAAGATGACCTACGCCGCAGATGAAAAATACGTAGATGAGTCTCTGAGGAGCAAGAACTACAGCTTCGTCAGAGGAGACATAGCTGACAAGGATCTAGTAATGTCAGTCACTGAAGGGATTGATACTGTGGTCAATTTCGCTGCGGAATCTCATGTTGACAATGCAATAAATGAGCCCTCAGCGTTCGTAAGGTCGAACTATCTTGGCGTGTCAAATCTCCTAGAAGCAGCAAGGAAGAGAGATCTCAGGTTTCATCAGATATCCACTGATGAGGTGTACGGGTCTCTCCCTCTGGACTCGAGTGACAAATTTGGCTACGACTCCTGCTACAATCCAAGGAATCCATATTCCGCTACCAAGGCTGCCGCGGACTTGCTTGTTCGAGCGTACTTTGTCACTTATGGAATTAGAATGACCATCTCAAACTGCAGCAACAATTTTGGTCCCCACCAACATCCAGAAAAATTGGTGCCAAAGACCATATTGAATGCAGTGCAGAACAGGAAGATTCCACTCTATGGGGACGGAAAACAGGTCAGGGACTGGATCTATGTGGATGATCACGTACGAGGCATTGAGTTCATTCTCGAGAAGGGGAAGATCGGCGAGAATTATCTGATAAGCGCGGAAAGTGAGATGAGGAACGTTGAAGTGGTGAGTGAGATTCTAAGGTTACTCAAGAAGGATAAGAGTCTCATAGAATTCGTATCCGACAGACCTGGCCACGACGTCAGATACGCACTTGACTCGAGCAAGTTGAGGTCGATGGGATGGACGCCAAGATACGAATTTCAAAATGCCCTTGAAGAAACGGTGAGACACTACTTGGAGAAATTTGACCTATACTCAAAGAAAGCAGTGGGACGAGTAAGATAACGATGATCGGTTCTTTAAGAGCACGTTAAGGACGGAGATCTGTATCCTTCGCTAACCGATCCCTATGCTTGTCCAGAGAACCTTAATTTTTTAGTTCTTCTGCATCAAAAGTTCATCAACAATAGACTTGGCCCTGTCACCGAAAAACTTCCGTCTATTCCTGGTTGTTTCAGTCTACTTTGACCTCAGAAGCCCCCGTATCTGTATTTCTTAATGACTCTAATCTTATCCTGGATCTCTATTGATTCCGTTTTCTTGTTTTCATAAGGGCAGTAGACACTCACTTCTTCAACTTCTTGGTGTCGTGCGAGTATGAAGACGATAGGGGTTCCGCTAGTAGACAAAATATCACAGTAATTTATGAAGTCCCCTATATATGCAATCCTCAACTCCAATGATTGCGTTGTTCACTTAAGTATTGCACAGAATGTCTAATATTCTGAGTATTTTGTGGATATCTAAATATAAAGAGACGCTATTTGAAAGATGCTGTCGTAAGATGACAATAGGTGCTTTGTTTACTGGAGGATACGGGAAGAGGTTGCAATCAATCGCCGGGGACATTCCAAAAACTCTTCTGCCGTTGAAGGATGATTACCTAATATTGGACAGGCAGCTGCTGGACTTTAAGTATGCTGGAATAAACCAAGTCTACCTTCTGTCTGGATATAGGGGCGAACTAATAGAAAAAAGATATGGCCACGAATGGAAAGGGATCAATATCACTCACATCATCGAAGTAAAGCCGATGGGAACTCTATGGGCACTAAGGAATCTCTATTCACATTTAGACTCTGACATCTTATTGAGGAATGGAGACACAATTTGTGATTTAAATTTGAACAGTCTTATATCCTACTCAACATCCCAAAGGACGTTAGCAACCATGGTTGTCGCCAAAATGGTAAGTCCATTTGGAATTGTATCTATTCATAATGGATATGTTTCCGAATTTGTTGAGAAGCCAATTTTAAACCATTATGTAAATGTAGGTTGTTACCATTTGAAACCCGCGGTAAAAACCTATCTTAAGAGACAATATTCGAGCACAGAAATCGAAAAGACGCTTTTTGATTCTCTCTCATCAGACGGTAAAATCAAAGCATTCAAGTTCGGAGGATACTGGAAGGCAGTAGACAGCGTAAAAGACTATGAAGAAATAAAGAAGGAATATGATTCGCGTGAGGACTACGACTTTGGACATGTCACTATGCAACGCGGAATTGTTGAATGTACCACTTACAAAGACAGAGTTGTAATAATTACAGGAAAAGGAAAGGTAAAAGTCGTTGAAGGTGAGGTTAACGTGAATGGAGCAATTCTTTCAAAGGGGAAGAGTAAGTCTGTCAGTGAAGAAAGTCAAATAAGATCTGTCGAGGAGTCCAAATTTTCTCTTACTGGGGATTTAAGTATAACGAATCCCAAAGAAGTTTAGATATCTGATCTGCAAGAAAACTCCGGTTTCCTACCTTGACTTCATTCGACGAGCAGCTTATCCAACTCGTAACATATCATATGAATGATAGCTATGTGTATTTCCTGAATTATGGGAGTCTTATCGGAATCTGCTTTGATACACCTATCTGCCACCATTTTTGCTTTCCCACCACTCTTACCAGTCAAGGCAAGTGTAAAAGCTCCTTTCTCCTTTGCTCTCTTCAGACCCTCTATCACGTTGTTGGAATTGCCAGAAGTACTGATGCCGACGACAACATCTCTCGAATCGCACAGCCCATCTACCTGTCTTGAGAATACGGATGAATAATCGTAGTCATTTCCAATTGCAGTCAAAGAAGATGTGTTGGTTGTAAGTGCTATTGCCGGAAGAGATCTTCTTTCCACCAAGAATCTTCCTGATAGCTCTGCTGCAAAATGCTGTGCGTCCGCTGCAGACCCTCCGTTTCCGAATGTTATCAGCTTCCCACCTGAGCTGAGTCTCGCGTGGAGTAGTTTGGCAAATTCTATTATATCAGTTAGTACAATTGACTTCCTAGCTTCTATCCCCTCATCTATATACTTTCTAAGTTCTGACTCATTTCTCTCCAACGAATATCACCCTGCTACCTGAATGAGTAAATTTGAATCCTGTCAACTCGAGCCCTAACCCTTTTAAAAGAAGTTCGTGTTTGGTTG
>JAKBNO010000128.1 GCA_021831005.1 Thermoplasmata archaeon | reverse complement strand
TGAGGGAATTCTTTTGATGAATGGGATTGGAAGTGGGCTATTCGCTGCCCCGAATACTACAGCAGTCATGAACTCTCTGCCGGAAGAAAGCAGGGGGGCCGGAAGCGGTATGAGAACCACATTCAATAATATAGGTCAGACCATAAGCATGGCAATATTCTTTTCAATTGCCATTTCAATTTTCTCACTGAAACTACCGTCATCCCTGCTTAACACCTCCGTGTCAATAGGACTCCCATTACAGATTGCTACCGCAATCTCGAAAATTCCGCCATCCGGAGCACTCTTTGCGGCATTCCTGGGAATAAATCCAGCTGCCAGTTTTTCACCCTCAATGCTGAATCTGATACCCCCAGCTGCATTGAAGTCTCTGATGTCACTGTCATTCTTCCCCAATGCTATTGGACCGTCATTCATGGTAGGTCTGAAGGATTCTCTATACATTGCAATTTTGATGACCATAGCTGGCGCAGTACTGTCTGCCCTCAGTGGTGGAAGATACGTACATGGTGAGGGTTATACTAACGGGAAGAAAGTTGCAAATGTCTCCTCTGGAAATCCTAACTCCGGTCAAAGAGGGCAGAAATGAAGAACGAATATGCGCTCATCCTTGACCAGCTTACTTCAATGAGAAAACTGAGAAAGAAGATATTGGACGACATAAATGCGAGTCTGAAAGAAATAAACTCTAGAGATTTCATAGTGTTACACAACATATGCAGGGGCATAAAGGAGCCAACAATGAGTGACCTCTCCGAGTCTTCTGGTCTTTCTAATGCACTCATAACTTCGTCCATCGATAGTCTTGAGGGTCTCAAGCTCGTGAAGAGGAAAAGGGGGCCAGACCGAAGAAGCTATGTCTTGAAACTCACAGCCGGTGGAATCGCTAAGTGCAAGGAAATGGAGAAATTGAAGTACAGCAGCATCAACTCCATCTTCAGCAGCATGACTGGTGAAGACATTGCAACCCTCAAAGAGATTCTAAGAAAGTTGAATGAATTGATGGAGAAGTATACCTGACCTCTGAGAACTCCTTTCATCAAGATAAGGCGTTTATGAGCGAAGGGATTGACTCTTCGTAGAGATATTCCAGCCCGAAGTGCCCTTCGTCAAATTCTTTGTAATCGTGTTTTACCTTGTGCTTATTCATTAGTTCACTCATTCCCTTCATTCCAATGTTTATCGAGAATTCGTCTCTGTTACCTACCTGCAGGATCACTTTTTGTTGCCGAAGACTGTCTAAGCGATTTTCAAGATTTCGTAGCGGGTCAAGGAGAAGCCACCTATTCCAAACGTCCTGTCTGAAGGTGTGATATTTTAAGTCGAAAGGCAGGTCGAATCCAAACTTTGACTTATTGTTCGGGGAATAGAAAGCCGCCATTGCGAGGACATTCATCACACCGAAGTCCAGGTTATCGGGATGAGGCTTTTTATCGAAATATTTCAGAAATTCTTGCGGGTTCATTTTTCCGAGTTTTGTGATTACTGCTGCAAAGTCTCTCACGTAACAATACTCGAATCCTGAATCTCCCGAAACATCCACAAACCCACCAAAAACATCAGGATGCTTTGTTGCCAGATTATAAGAACCAAACCCTCCCGATGATTTCCCAAAAAGACCTATCTTCCTAATTCCATACTTGCGTTTGATGAGACCCACAACATCATTCACTATGAAGTCTTCATAATTCCCCACGGCAGAGGAATTGACAAACTGATTGCCGTAGTAAGAGGTCATTGTATCCGGTAAGAGTATTAGGAATGAGCTTGACTTCTTCTCTGAAATAGTTTCGAGAGCTCTGAAGAAATCGTGCCCTGTATATGACCGGTTCAAGAAGCTATTTGAGCTCCCAAAAAAACCCGCAAGACCGATCAATGCAGGGGTAGATTCCTTGACATTTCTTTCGAGCACTATTATCTCCCGCTTTGCTGGGTCTTTGAGTGTATTGCCTTTAAGGCTTTTCCCCACAATTTCCAACTTCTTTACTTCAAAACGTTCTCTCCCTAAAGTAACGGGCATGGTCCACTATCAATCTGGTGTGAATATCCTTTTCTCACATCGCGTAGGAGGCGAGAGAGATATTCAGCTGCTAGATTATTAATTCTTCCTGGTCTACGTTCCTATTAGTGATCCCTAGATCTGCAACATCGATTTCCGTATTCCCGTAAAGTTTCGCCTTTTCTCTTCCGGAGAATAACGCAGAAGCCAATCTACCTGCTGAATCCGCCTTCATTATGCCACTACCACTGCTTCCATTTACAACAGAGAGATTCATGTATTTTTCCAGCACGTATGTTCCATCCATATTGTTCATGGAATAGAAACCTGCCCAGCTTGCCAGCATGCGCGCGTCGTGAAAGGCCGGTATGTATTCTCTTAGGACCGTGTGAAGGTTATTGGAATAATATTCTGCCTCAGCGATTGGGTCCTCTTCAAGGCCGAAAGCTCTTCCTACACCCTCACTGTACGATACCCAGAAAGTCTTTGATTTGGGATCAGGTCTAAGGTCAATGGCGGGACCGGGAAGAATAGTGAATGGAAAAATGTCTTCGCTTCCGGTAACCCTTCTCGAAATCATCTTTGAAATTCCGTCACTTTGCAGTTGAAAAACCTGAACTTTCTTAGGCTGTGTGAAGGCATCAATTCCCAGCGGGCTAAGAAGATCACTGGTCCAGACATCTGTCGCCAGGAGAAACTGATCCGCCGAGATGTCTCCAGCAGATGTGTGGAGTGACTCGACCACCTTGTCTTGCCATATGAAAGGCTCACCAGGAAAGTTCAACCTGGACCTTGGAGCTAGATTCAACTTTTCCACCTTCGTGTTGAATTTGAATACTGCTCCCAGTTTATTTAACTGCTGGAAGTAATATGAGGCCAAGAGGTCGGGTTCAAGGATTCCACAATTTTCACCCACTAAACCACCAGAAATATTCCTGAGATTCATTATCTTGCTCGCCTCCGGGTCCGGTTCAACTTGGATACCGAGATCTGCGATTTCTTCTCTAGTGATTATCTTTGACCTCACTCTCTTTAGAATTTTTTTGACTGCTTCCGAATTCAACCTCTCCTCGTCCATCAAGAAGAGATATCCGTTAGAATGCATTCCGAGATTGAACCCTTTGTCTTGTATATCTTTGTAAAACGAGATCGAAGCTGAAGCAAGCTTATAATTTGTATCTGAAGTGAAGACATCCCTAAATGCAGCATCACTCTTCGCAGTATTACCCTGGGCGTAGGTACCCCATTTGTCAAGAATACAGATCCTCAAGTCGGGGTTGTCCAACTTGATGTGATAAGCAGATGAGAGCCCTGAAATTCCTGCTCCAACGACGACTAAGTCATACTTCTCCATTTACGAAATGAATTACAAACGTTTATTTAACTGTCAGGCAGTAGCAGGACTTCTTGGTTTGTTCCATCATAACAGATCCATATTCTTAAGAAGGTGATATGCAGAAGCGATATCTTCCAAGCCAATCCCCATTGTCTTGAATATTGTCTTTTTATTTCCTTTATACTTTTGACTTTCTCCAACCACGTCCTTGAACTCAACTGTCTTTCCTCCTTCGTTTACAAATTCTGAAATTTCCGAAGATTCCTTGAGCGCCTGTTCAAGATGTTCTACCACCACAATATCCGAGCTTCTCATTACATTTTGTGAAACTTCCCTGTGAGATAGTACGTTTGCTCCTCCAATGTTCAGGTGATAACTGTCAAGAAACGAAAGATCACTTATTAGTGGTTCCTTTGAGGAAGTGATGCACGAAATGACGTCAGCCCCCTCAAGAGCTGATCTCAGGTCTTCTCTGAAGGAGATATCACAGTGGTACTTTTGTTCCATTTTCTTGACAAACTTCCTTCCATGCTCGGGAGTACGCGAATACACCCTTACTAGTGAGGGATCGCCTATCTCTAAGATCCCTTCCAGTTGTGTTTCTGCCTGAAATCCTGAGCCAATTAATGAAAATACGGAGCACTTGCCATGCAATATATTAGTTCCAAGTGCAGTGACTGCCCCTGTCCTGACTTGCCCAAGCCTATTGGCCTCTATTACGGCTATCATTTCTGACGAAACTGAGTCAAATAACAACACCACAAACCTTGCACCCTCCTTTGTAGCAACATAAGTCTTGAACCCCGTAATGTGATATTTGTTCATGTATGCTGGCATAGTGCTGAGCACGCTGGATTCAGAAATAGTGCGATTACGAGAGTCAACCCCCGCAGTATTATTGAAGTATTCTTTAAAGGCATCATTCACTGCATCTATTGCCATTTTCATACCAAAGTTTGCTTCAACTTCGTTTTCAGTAATATAATACATCCAGAACGTAATTCGTATTCTCTTGATACCCTTTACCATGAAGGCGTATGCAACTTTGAATCGGTGCTATTAGTAATTTGTACTTATTATTCAGACTGAAAATGAGCCAGTCAACTTAAAGTGCCGGTTACGGAGCCAGTATATCCATTGTAAGTAATGTCAATCTGCAGACCTGAAAGTTTCACTGGAGCTCCACTGGAGTGAAAGACAATATAAATTAATGCCTGAGATTGGATGTTCGTTGCACCGTTAGCGGGAATCGCCCCATTAGAAGACCAAGTGTCCCCGCTGCTCGTGAAAGTGTTCATATAAAGGACCGTCCCATCTGGATTTATGATTGTAACATTTTCAACTGTCCACCCAACTCCAGTGGGTTTGTTACTTCCATTTATCACTTGCAAGTGAAATTCTGAAGGGTCACTCAGCTTAGAAGGAGTTGCTAAGTTCAACATTAGCGTCGTCGTATTTGTTCCAAAGGATTCTTCTGTTATGTTTCCAATTAATGGTGTAGGACTCGTATAGTGTGAGACAAGAATATAAACGGTTGTTGCCAGTATAACTGTGACTGCAACCATGAGTATAGTGGCGATGACTGGAGATACAGCTTCATCTTCCGCAATTTGAAATGGCCAAATTTTCTTTCGTGTTCTCCTAGCTACGTCCTTCATTTCTTTCCATCTGGTACTCCAGAAGTGTAAAGAAATGCCTAAAGGCAATATATATTTTGAGGTCTTCTAAGACTTCGAAAAGTGCGCAAAACGTTGATTTTCTAGCATTCATGCGCCCCTGAGCATAGTGAGAGCGCGTTCGAGTAATTCCAGTCTGATACCAATACATCTTAGTCCGGTAGGTCCATCGCGGATCAATTCCAAATCTTTCATACTTTCCATTCTGTCTTCGATATGCTTTATAAGCACTTTTTTGGCAATCTCTTTGGTCTTTTCAAAATCATCACTGACTCGTCCAATGCTTAGATTCTTGAAGTAAAGCATATATGGAAGCTCTGAAATGAAAATGTTTCGGGCTAACTTATTATAACCTTCCAAGGAATGATCAAATTTCACTTTACTGAAGGAGATTAACAGTTTGAGGTTCCCCCTTTTCCTCCCAGCGGTTCTATTGATTTCGAAGTCATCAAAAAATTTCGCATTTTCAATGATGTTATTGCTGCACTGCTCTTGCACTTCGAAACCTTCTAATATTATGAACATTGATATCTTCTAAAATATCAATAATGGATAATCTCATAAAACCTGATTTACTGGGACTTTCCAGACACGTGTTCTTATTGAAAGATTTTTTGGGTAAGAACATGATAATGAAACGAATTCTGTTAAGCGTAGATTCTGAAAGTTCTCCTGATTTTCCCGACAGTGATATAAAGGCTTGAACCTGTAATTGTCTTCTACGGTGAACATTTGATCATTTACAGTTTTATTTTCATTGTATACGTCATGAGTTCCAACATTAAAGGCAGAGGGAGCCCGATTCGGGCTCTCTCTCCGATGGCCCCTCCGCGTGAGTGATGAATCAACAGTTCTGCATAGACTGCTGAAAGTATTTACTGTCTTCCCAATCATTACTCTACTATACATCATACTCTGGTTGGTCTTTAATACCACCAGAGAGTTAGAATAACTTTCTAACTGCCAGTTAGTATAAAAATATCAGACTGTGTTTGCAATTTAAGGGAGAGTAATGATTGAAATATTTACTCTGGCAATCGGACTCGCTTTGAGCGTCTATTTTACGTTGATAAACCCCATTATTGAGGGAGGAGTTGCTGCAGGTGGAGGATAAATTCTTCTCTTTTTTTCATTTTCTAACTTTTAATATGCGTTGGGATTGTTTGTAGATGACTTTTCCGAAAGAAGAGGGGATCTGTCCAGTCTGCAAGAGAAAGTCATTCATAACTAGGAAGTGGGTTCTGAACAACTATAAGACTAGGTATAGTTACACCATTTATCATCACGATGGGTCCGTCCACTATTCCAATACAACTCCGAATAATGCAAGAACATTCAAGAAGGGAATTATAGAAAAGGTTTTGATAGAAACCATAAACTCAGAAAATTTCAAAGATGGATTGTTTCTGACGCGGGACATCAAGAAGAGACTCCAAAAGGAGTATCAGAAAATAAGTTCAGACACTCTGAGAGAAAATCTTCACAGGCTAGTTGAGATTGGCATGCTGGAGAAAGTCAGAAAAGGGAGGCAGATCTACTTCCTCAATGCTATATTTAAGGACAGACTCAGCTATGTTTTCGACTCAGTTAAGTTCTCCCTCGGCGATACAAATGAAGATGCACTATTCAGGAGCCATGTTTCTATCTATAACATTAGAAATGACAAAACCTGGCCACTGTATTTTCTCCCATACCGAATCTTTGGTGATACGGACATTACCTATGATAAAATGAGATTTAAGGCGATTGACTTGACAAATAATGAGGACCTAAAGGTTCTGCTTATTGAAGACAATCCGAGGGAAAAGAGAATTTTGATAAGACTGAATAGACCGCTCTTCCCGAATGAAAACATGAAAGTAAGGTTTGATTATGATTGGCAAGAGCCTAGGCAGAATTTCGTTTTTACAGCTGCAACTAATATGAACGCATTTGAGATCGTTCTCTCCAGCAACTATCCCCTCAAAATTCAGGCATCTCGAACTATTTCTACTATGAACGAACTCAAGGATCTATCAAACGAAGTCGTGGGAACCAGGACCAAAAAGTGGAGATTTGTATATTACGTGAAGTTGAAATCAATAAGACCATTTTCCGTTCTCCAGTTTAGGTGGAAAAGGACTTGAAAGTTTTCAAGACACTGTTGGCAAAATTCAATATTGCCGGCAAAATGTGCGGTTCAGATGCCTAGAAAACCCGCAGAGTCTTTGTGCAAAATTTGTGGGGCAAATGCAACAGTGAAGGTCAACTACGCAACGGGGAGTGGAGGAACAGTTTACTTGTACGAGATTTACACCCACAAGAATGGGACGGTTCATTACTTCAGGCCGGGAAAAGTGTTACAAAAAGGGGATGCATTCAGTGACTTTGAAGCGACACTAAGAACCAAGATGAACGACAGGGAGTACAGGTTCAAAGATATAAAGAAGCTTTTTGAATCATTTCGCGGCTCATCAGCAAGCAACACCATGGTGCAGAGATACATTGAGAAGGCGATGAGGGCAAAACTTATCAGGAAGTCGGTCGAAGACGGGATGATACTTTACTCTAAGGAGAACCAGAGAGATTCGCCGAAAGTCGTTAAGATTCAAGAAACATCTGTATCTTATCATATTTCAGACGCAGCAGTGACGATGTCAATTCTTCTTAAGTTCTTGAACGAAGGTGAAAGCCTGCTCAACAGGATCCCAATAACTATACCCACAGGGATCATAGACACCATCAGTGAGCTTAACATTGAATCATTCGACAAATTTGGCAAGATATCGGGGGGAAACGTGGAGATAGCATTTTCTTTTACCGGGCAGACCGGGATTGGAGTGGGTTTGAGGAAATCCCTGGGTCCTTCTGAGAGTGATTTCCTTTTCGTAACCAGTCGATTCACTTTTTCCGGGCATTCACTAAAGTTTGCACTACCGCTTGACACAGGTTCACTCAGAATCCATATAACCAAGGAATGGGAAAAACCTGTGCACGTCAGAAAACGTTTGTTGGATGGGATAAAGGAAACCAACCCCGATAGTGTAAGGAAGGGGTTCTTAAGCGATGGTCTGAGTTTTGCCGAAGTCGAATTTGGCAAGTCTAGCAAGGGAGAGGCAGTTGTAGTCTCCTGGTAAGTGTGGTTCTTATTACCTCGTCTGATCAACACTGTATATTTATCAATAAATGAGAACACATAACTCTCCGTGTTTCTAATGTAAAGTTCAATTGAATTCGACTTTCAGCTGAATATTCTCGAAAAAAACCCTTTCATTCTTTCCTCTTAATTTCTTCGTTTATTAACTACTTTCAAAAGTGTACCAAATAGTTAATGTACGAGTTTAAGAGATGACTAAAAGATGTACCATATTAAAAAGGATGAGAACGAATGATCTTGGATTGGACAACCATACTGAATTTTGTCCTGACTTTCGTCGTAGGACTGCTGTTCGGGCTGGCCATTAAGAAGGGACTGGTGGCATTCGTGCTTGCGCTAGTTGGCTTCGTCATAGCTGGTTATGTCGGGTTGACTTTTGTTCCGAAGATTTCGTTCAGTTATGAAGTAACCAAGTTTATCACTTATGTTGTAACTTATATCCACGACGTTAACCTAGGGGCAATTGCAGTATCTATGACGGTTATACTGTTTCTGATAGGCCTTGCAATTGGGCTCTGGAAGGGATAAAGTCAATTTTTGTTTTTTAATTTATTTTCTATGTTTTACGGCAAGAGCTGACTTTTGGCATTTCAGGAGGGCGGGTTGGAATAAAGGTTGATTAAGTCGTAAATAATTCATTCTGGATTGAAGAAGGTAATAGAGGAGGAAGCAGTTTCCGAAGTCGTGGGGACCATATTAATTCTTGCAATAACAGTCGTTTTGTTCTCTGCAGTTTTTGCTTACGCCCAACAGTTTCCCCTCGCAACTACCTCAAAACAGATCACCGTAGTTCAGCAGCTGTCCTACAATGTAGATACACACACACTTTTCGAGAATCTTACGGATAAATCGGGGAGCATCCTATTGAGAAGCGATACGTATTTTGTGGTACTCGTAGACAACCACGAATACTCGACAAACCTTGCAAACCTGCGAGTGAAAAGTCCCTATGAAAATTCCTCTTCGTTATTTGAGCCAGGAGATACAATAACGTGGAACAGTTCGTATGTCGGTGCGACGGTAAGAGAAAATTCCTCGATCAACTCTATGCTTCTTTATAGGCCCTCAAACCAAATCCTGTGGCAATCCATGAATAATGTCTCCAGCGGGTTATCCATTTCATTCTTCTATCTGACTCCTTCCCCGATAAAAGCAAACGAAACTTTCACTGTTTTTGTTCAGGTAAACACTTTTGATCCTAACGGGACAACAGCATATCTGAACCTCACTTCACTCTTTGGGATGACTTACAACAAGTCAATGAACGTCTATAGTCTGTCAGAAAATAAATTAAATTTCTACTTCGAGGGAATTGCACCTTCCTCCCTTCCAAGCTCCTCAATGGCAAAGTTGAATGTAACCTGTGATGGCATTTCTGTGAATTCTGAGATTAACCTGTCTTGAACCTTGATGCTGATCATCCGCTGTATCTCTCCATTTAGTCTCCCAAATTATTAGACATCTGAAATCGGCGAAGTTAGAAAATATCGTGTAGAAGCCACGGCAGGACTTACATGTGTTGACTTCTCTGACAAACATCTATATATTTCGAAGAGATTGTAATTCGTGCTAATCGAGCTCGAGGTTCTTGGAGGGATTGGAACTGTTTACGTTCTCGGAGTATTCGTCTTTACTTTCTTGAAATTCTCAAAAATGAGAAGGCAACTTCTGAAGGCGCCGGTACTCTTTTTTGTGTTTTCTTTGGTTTCGATGCTATTCGTTGCACTCCTTGGGTCCGATGAATTTTATTTCCTCCCTCTCGTGACCACCGAGTTTCTGTTGATGTTAACAATCTTCTACAGCTATCTCAAAACGAATGCAATCTTTCTGAGTGCCCTGGTACTTTCTGTCGGCTCCACAACAGGGAACTGGTTCGTTCCGTACTTTGAAGACATCCTTATGATTCTCTCGATCTACTTCTCACTGTACATCACCGGGTCATTCTTACAGGCTAAATCTCAGGAAAGTAAAGGCAGCACCATTGTGATGGGGTCGTTCTTGCTCATGGACGTGTCCCTAGTCATGGAAGCATTCTATATTCTGAAGTTCAACAGTTCGTTTATGGTGATCGGTGTTTCGTTATTCGTCGTCTCGGTAGTTCTATTCTTGCTTCCTTTTCTTTTGGGAGGATCATCAAGGAATGCGTGATGGCCAACTCCAACGGATGAAGAAGAACAGGAACGAGGTTCAGATTATCTTCGAGTTACTTGGAGAACTGAATGAAGGAAACTCGCAGACTTCATCACTGCTTAGGAGGGTCAACATTCCATTTAGCAAGTACCAAGAGCTACTTGACAGGCTGAAGGAGAGAGGGCTTGTGGATATCACGATGGACGGAAACAAGAATTCCATAAATTTGACAGACAAGGGAAGAGAATTCATAGAACAATACAGGAAATTCAGCAAATTGATGGAGAGAAGTTACGGCCTGACTCTTTGAATCTGACAGTTTTCACTTTTTCAACATTGTCTTGATACAAAAAGTATTTCATGATTCCAGTTATATAGTTCTCGGTTATTATGGTGAGCGAAGGGAGAATTATGGAGAGCGCGACAGGACCTGTTGTAACTGCGATGGTACATCTAAAAGCAGATACGAGCAAGATCGAGACAATCAGCGCTAGCCTTTCAGAACTAAACTTCATCGAGGACATATACTTGGTAACAGGAAATTGGGATATGATTCTGAAAGTCAGGTTTCCCGACGTCAACCAGATGAGAAATTTTTTAGTGAAAGATCTGAGGAAAGTGGATGGCATAAAGGATTCCTACACGTCGATGGTTATAAGTATATTCAAAGATAGGGGGGTCAAATTCCAGTGAGTGATTTATATGGACGAAATGTCTCAGATTTTGTTGGATACCACAAGAATGCTTGATGATTTGATTTCGGACTATTCGATACCCAGAAACATTAGGAAGAACATTCAGGCCGCAAAGTTGAGGTTGTCGCAGAATAAAGGCAACCTAGACGTGAGGGCCGCTACTTCCATTTCGACGCTAGATGAAATAGTAAATGACCCAAACACCCCAGGTCACGCGAGGACCCTGATCTATACGATAATGGGCAAGCTTGAGATACTTCAGAAGAAAGCTTCCTCAGTTCACTGATCTTTTACCCATTTTTTCTTGGCTACTTTCCTGACGTGTTCTATTACCTGGTCCAGGGGGGTTCCGGGACCGAAATTCCCTGTTATCCCAAGTTTTTCCAATTTCTTTCTGTCTGCCGGGGGGATTATTCCACCCCCGACTATCTGAATATCATCCGCACCTAGTTTCTTCAACCATTTCTTTACCGCAGGGAACGCACTTAGATGAGCACTGTTGTGTAGGCTAAGTGCTACTACGTCTACGTCTTCATCGACTGCAATCCTTGCCACGCTCTCTGGTGTAGGTAAAAGGCCTGCATACAAGACTTCCATTCCCGCGTCCCTGAATGCCTTTGCGAGCACAAGCACGCCCCTATCGTGGCCATCTAGAGCTGGCTTGGCAACCAGAATTCTTATCCTTCTCTTCATATTATTGTTGGTTCCTTCCATCCACCGAACACCTCCCTTCCCACATCAGATATTTCCTGCAGAGTCGCATAAGCCTTCACGGCTTGTATTATACTCTCCATAGAGTTTTCATCTCTGCTATAGACATCTCTCAACCTGTCCAGATTCCTCTGCACATTTCCCTCGTTCCTCTTCAGCTTGACTTCTCTTAGTCTCTTCTTCTGGATCCTCTCGGCGTTGAAATCAATCTTTAGAACGTTTATGGGCTGTTCATTTTCCTTTGAGAACGCGTTGACTCCAACGACCTTCAACTCGCCGTTTTCGACCTTCCTCTGATGCGCGTATGCGGTTGCTGCTATCTCTTTTTGAAGGTAACCGTTCTTGATGGCGCTCACAACACCCCCCATTGCGTTGATCGTCTTGAAATACTTGTACGCTTCCTCTTCCATCTTATCAGTCAGGCTTTCAAGGTAGTACGATCCGCCCAGGGGATCTACGACGTCTGGGATACCAGTTTCGTGAGCTATTACCTGCTGTGTCCTCAGTGCCACTTCCACCGCCTGTTCGGAAGGTAAAGCCCATGCCTCGTCGTAAGAATTGGTGTGGAGACTCTGCGTGCCTCCCAGAATCGCGGCCATGGCTTCGACAGAAGTTCTGACGATGTTGTTGAGAGGCTGTTGCCAGGTAAGCGAATATCCGGATGTCTGGCTGTGAAACCTCAGTTTCATAGATCGTTCACTCTTTGCGCCGTATGTCTCTTTCATTTCCTTTGCCCAGATTCTCCTTGCCGCCCTGAACTTCGCAATTTCTTCAAAGAAATTCGTAGAACTGTTGAAGAAGAAACTGAGCCTTGGTGCGAAGGAGTCCACGTCCAATCCATTCTCTATACCTAACTTCACATATTCGAACCCGTCTGCCAGAGTGAAGGCGAGTTCCTGTACCGCGGAGGCACCCGCTTCCCGAATGTGATAACCGGAGATAGAGATATAATTCCATTTCGGCATGTTATTTGTGCAATAAACCATCATGTCGCGAATTATTCTCATGTGCGCTTCTGGTGGGTACATCCATTCCTTTTGCGCTATGTACTCCTTTAGAATGTCTGCCTGAACTGTTCCCGCAAGATTCTTTTTGGGGGTCCCTCCTTTTTCGCCAACGACAGCATACATCGCTGTCAATACGTTTGCTGGAGCATTGATCGTCATTGATGTCGAAACCTTGTTCAAGGGAATGTCCTTGAAAATTACTTCCATATCCTTTAGAGAAGACACATTTACACCACATTTGCCGACTTCCCCGTGCGCCCTATCGGAACTAGCGTCCAGTCCATATAGTGTTGGCATGTCAAACGCAACGCTAAGTCCCGTTTCGCCGTGGGAGAGTAGGAGTTTCAATCGTCCGTTCGTATCCTCAGGGGTACCGAATCCCGAGAACATCCTCATTGTCCAGAGCCTACCTCGGTACATGTCAGGGTGAATACCTCTGGTGTAAGGATATTCTCCAGGTGCACCAAGTTTTGACTTGTAACTTCCCTTGACGTCGTCGGGAGTGTAATAATCTTTTAACTCAAATCCGGAACTATTTGTCCTAGGGTTGTCCCTAAGCACCTGAGAATCCGATTTATATGCCTTTTTGGTTCTATTTGTTGCAGGCATCTTATACTACATCGTTATTCGTTAAAAAATTCTTTCGCTTTCAATGTTTATTGAGTAAGCGTTTCTTATGCGCCATAACGATTAATTATTCTCATTCAATCAGTGTTACATGAGTTCGAAGATTACCATTGAAGGTAAAGACTACAATTTTTTTCCATTAAAAGAGCTGGAATCCAAGGGATATAGGGTAGAAAACTTACCCTATTCAACCAAAATTCTTCTCGAGAATCTATTGCGGAAAATGGACGGAAAAGTGGTGAAGGAGGAGCACCTGATCAAGGTCCTAGAAAGAAAGAGAGAGGAAATACCCTTCTTTCCTTCGAGGGTGATACTTCAGGACTACACCGGAGTTCCCCTGATTGTCGATCTTATAGCTATGAGGAGTGCTGCCCTTAAATTGGGTAAAGACCCTCAGAAAATCAATCCGGTAATCCCAGTTCAGTTAGTAGCGGACCATTCAGTGCAAGTTGACAAGTTCGGAACCAATTATGCAATTTTTCAAAACAGGTCTCTGGAATACGGCAGAAATGGTGAGAGATACGCGGCCCTGAAGTGGGCGCAGAATAATTTCAGGAACCTCAAGATCGTCCCTCCAGGTAATGGAATAGTGCATCAGGTGAATTTAGAATTCCTTTCAGAAGTCGTTGCGAACCGTGACGGTACGCTTCTTCCAGACACCGTTATAGGGACGGATTCTCACACGACCATGGTGAATGGAATCTCCGTCCTTGGATGGGGAGTTGGCGGACTCGAAGCTGAGGCCGTCATGGTTGGTGAACCTTCTTACATTATTGTGCCGGAAGTCGTTGGAGTAAAACTCAAAGGACAACCCAAGGAGGGGGTAACAGCAACCGATATTGTACTGTCAATAACTGAGTTCCTCAGGAAGTCAAATGTGGTTGGAAAGTTCGTGGAATATTACGGAGATGGAATCAAGTACCTGAGCACCCAGGACAAGACAACAATTTCCAATATGTCTCCAGAATATGGGGCCACTGTAGGTTACTTCCCTTACTCCAGGAACACCTCAAAATATCTGTCACTTACGGGAAGAAGTGCAGAACACATCAAGATAATAGAGACTTATTTGAAGGAACAGGGTCTCTACTATGACGGAAAGAAGAAGCAATATGACCAGTTCTTGGAATTTGATCTTTCTACAGTCGTCCCTACAATAGCAGGGCCTGCTAATCCAGAAGACAAGATCTCCCTGTCGGATGTGCAGTCAATACAGAAAATAATAGAAGGGAGCCTCTCCAAGAATCTGAATCTAACTCAACAGAGGACCTTCCCCCTAAAGGTGGGCGGAGAAGATACACATTTGAAGGATGGCAGTGTCGTTATTGCTGCAATTACGAGTTGCACAAACACTTCCAATCCTGACGTTCTCATTGGCGCAGGACTGGTTGCAAAGAGAGCGGTGGAATTCGGTTTGACGAGGAAACCATACGTTAAGACAAGCTTCGCGCCTGGCAGTCCGGTCGTTGAGGAGTATCTCAAGAAGGCAAACCTTCAGCCATATCTGGATGGACTTGGATTCCACATAGTTGGATATGGCTGCACGACTTGCATCGGAAATTCTGGTCCATTGATTACGGAAGTGGAAGAAGCGATCAAGAAGGATAAGATATACACCGTTGCCGTACTCAGCGGGAACAGAAACTTTGAAGGCAGAATAAATCCCTCGGTGCAGGGAGCTTTCTTGGCATCACCAATGCTAGTGGTTGCTTATTCCATAGCCGGGAGGATAGACATTGACTTCGAGAAGGAACCCATTGGCACGGACCCCAACGGAAACCCAGTCTTCCTGAAGGATATATGGCCGGAAAAGAAACTGATCAAAGAGTACGAGGATGAGTTCCTGAGCAAGAAACAGTACAAAGAAAGAAAGGAGAAGATTTTTGACGGTGTGGAAGAGTGGAAGAATCTGGAAATTCCAACTGGAACTCTGTACTCGTTCGAGCCAAAATCTACATACGTTAGAGAGCCTCCTTGGTTTGAGGTATCATCTACCCTTGTCCCGATAGAAAACGCAAGGATACTGGCAATATTCGGTGACAAAGTGACCACCGATCACATCTCTCCTGCAGGGAGCATTGTGCAAGATATGCAGAAGTACGGGAGGATATGGGAGGAGTTAAAGAGAGGGGATAGTACATCGATGAGTCAGGTAGAGTCCCCGGCTGCCAAGTATCTAATGGAAAATGGAGTAGAACCAAATGACTTCAACTCATTCGGTGCGAGAAGGGGAAACCACGAAGTCATGATGAGAGGAGGATTCTCGAACCCGAAAATCAAGAACAAGATGATAGATACTGCAGGGGGGTTCACTGTACACTACCCAGGAGGAGAGAAGATGTCTTTCTTCGATGCTGCGGAACTGTACAAAAAGGAGAACACTCCCTTGGTCATTTTTGCGGGCAAGATGTACGGAGCGGGCAGCAGCAGAGATTGGGCAGCAAAGGCGACCTACCTCCTGAATGTGAAGGCCGTGATAGCCGAGAGTTTCGAGAGAATCCATCGCTCTAATCTCACGAACATGGGAGTGATCCCGATTGAAGCGGACATTTCTCAGCTTTTCCTCAAAGGAGACGAACTGGTTTCTATTGAACTCAGGGACGTTAAGGAGGGCCAGAGTGTGAGTATAAGGATAAAGGGAGAGGTGGAAAGGACTATTACTGGGAAGGTGCGACTCGATACTGAGGCAGAAATCGAGTATTGCAAGAGCGGGAATATCCTGAACTATACTCTCTCAAAGATGTGATGGAAGCAGGTCCAAATGGATGTTTCAAAAGGTTTATTTGAGAACTAACCATCGAGGGTTCGGGTCGATCTAACATTGCCTACAGTTCCAATAACCTCATTTTCACCACAAACATTCACAACTGGGTACTATTTTGAAATATTCATAGGCATAATGGTCATAGTGGGAATAGTCCGAGGTCTTGTCGGAAGAAGGTATAGTGCAGGTAGGGTGCTGAGAACCCCAGCCATCTATATCCTGTTCACCGCTTTCGCTATATACTTCACCAAACAGCAGAACATTTATGCAGAGGCGGTGATCGTTCTCATACCGGTCGGAATACCTTTCGGAATCAAATTCGGGAAGGATGTTAAGATCTTTAAGAAAGAAAACGTGCTCTACTACAGGAGATCCCCTTACATATTGATTATCTGGGCACTGGCACTGATAGCAAGGGTCTATCTGGAATTGTCTTCTTTCAACTCCATTTACGCAATCATAGCAATTAATTCACTCCTCTCATTAATTACTGGATTGCTGCTCGGTGAAGCTATTAACATTCTCAGAACCCACAGAAGGACTACTAAGGAAATGAAAAGCAACACTCCGAACTAGGATATCAACAGGACTACTCTTAGCCTGTTTTCTTTTCCGATCCTTTTAGTCCAGTCTGTAAAATTCCCTATAGAAATTCATAGACACTTCTATCCTGTCCTGGCCAACTCCCTCTTGTATGAGCATGGTCACCCTTTTAGGAACTGAGTCGGCGGGCAAAACAAAGTTTGGATTATTTTCATCTCCTGCGAAATCCGTTTCAAGGAAAAATCCAGCCTTCCCCCAAGGGGCGGCTCGCGCATTACTGCGCCCCGCAGGAACCGAGGGTACTATCTCGCAATTTTCAGAGAAAATTGGTGAACTGAAGTGTTTCACAACGAGTGAATTTTTTCCGTTCCTTTTTGCCTTTTTCATCAATTCGCACATTCCAATTGAATCCAGTGACTCTGTATGCAAAATGACGGGTATGTCCTTGTCTGCAGTCATCTGGAAGATGTAATCCATTATGCTGTTGCTTTCTTCCATGTTTTCCACTGACGTCTCGAAATGGGGCCTTCCTACCTCACCGATTGCGTTGGCAGAACCTTCCTCGATGAGTTTGATGGCCAAATCCAACGCTTTCCTATAAATATCCATGGTCTTTTCAATGCCAATTTTTTCTTTCATTTCTATGTAATTTACCGGGTAAGGGCCGATGCTGACCACAACTTCTAATCCCTTATCTCTCAATCTCTTTCCCAGTGAAATTGTCTCGTCGTACTTTTTTGAAAATTCATCGAGTGAAAAGCAACTCTCGGTTAGGTTTACTAAGTTGATTGAAGTTCCTCCTTCCTTTGTGAACCTTTTCACAAAGAAATCTAGTGACGAACTTGTCAAGTGGACGTGATTATCGAAAATCTTCACACGAGTTTATGAAATGACCGTTTAAAACTGTATCTTGCCAAATTGAAGTTCTAAGGGATTTGCTCTTTATTCTCTTGACAAACACATCGAAGAGTTGTTTCTTTCAATTATTGAAATAAATCACAGTCACATTCTCCAGGACAAGATACTCGTGCAAAAGCCGTGATTTTCTTGACAGGATGCGAAACAATCACTAGGTGAAAGTTGTGATTCGCAAGAGACCGATTAGGGGACTCGGGACAGCACCAAGTTTGAAATAATATTTTGACATCTGGGATAAATGTTAGAGGGACAGTTTGGTTCTCTCGGAAATTTCATCAAGAAGAGGTACAAGATCATAATCATCGTTTGGCTCGTGGCCCTCGTGGTGCTCCTCCCTTTTGCTGCTGAGTCCACTAGTCTGGTTAATTACAACGTAGAGAATGTTGAGTTTGCAGGGAGTAACCAAACAATGGCGGTCGAAGCCAAGACTCTTCTTAATAGCCAGTTCAATAATTCGAATTCTTCTTCTAACGGAACTGCAGTCGTACTCTACATTGCCTCTCCTCTAGAAAATGTGACCTCTTACAAACTGTGGGAAAAGTTAAACTCTACTTACAAGAGTGATCTCAACAGTTTGGCTCCTTCAGGAATAATATCTCCCTATAGTATTGGAAATGGTGTTGTGGATTCAATATCGAATTCAACGTATACCGTTTATACGGATGTTTCGAAAGCGGCCAATGGTACAATTTCGGGATACAATACTTTCAACAGTTCCGTTAAGAGTGTTGAAAATTTCACTATTGAACTGATATCCATCGACTCTTACTTTAACTCGACTCACTACAAGATTTCACTCGCGGTGCAGAGTTATTCGACACTGTTCAAGTCTTACGAGGATACGATCAATAACACATCCCAGCTGTTGTATGGGATACCACTAACATATTACGCGATATACAACAACACATCGTTGGCTGCTTATCCAACCCCCCAAAGGGACTACTTTGCTTCGGAAACACTGTTGAATGAAACTCAGAATT
>JAKBNO010000106.1 GCA_021831005.1 Thermoplasmata archaeon | reverse complement strand
TCCCAAAGATCTCGATAACGGGTAACCCGTTTTCGTTAAAATAAGATGAAGTGATTACCCTTATCTGGTCTTGCATTGTCTTAGCATGATATTATTTCAAATATACTTTTTTGGATTGTTTTTCCTCAAAATTTTCAATAGACGAAGTCGTTTTAAATAGTGCCCTCGATACATTTCAAAAAAGATTAATAATGTATTAGAAATAAGAGATGTGCGTTTTGTAGTTATTACTGGTGGAGTAATTTCTGGTATTGGAAAAGGAACAATCACTTCTTCATTGGCATACATACTCAGGCAGAGAAATTACAAGGTTGATATTGTAAAGATAGATCCTTATATCAACTATGATGCGGGCACCATGAATCCATATCAGCACGGTGAAGTTTTTGTGCTGAGCGATGGAACTGAAGCCGATCTTGACCTTGGGAATTATGAGAGATTCCTGAGCAGGGATCTGAAGAGTGGAAACAACCTCACTACAGGAAAAGTTTACAGGTGGGTCATAGAGAAGGAAAGGAAGGGTGATTTTCTGGGAAGCACAGTTCAGATCATACCGCACGTCACGGACGAGATCAAGAGAAGGATCAGGATGATCGGTTCTGAAGATAAGTCCGATATTGTGCTGGTAGAGGTGGGTGGGGTGGTTGGAGATATTGAATCGATGCCTTTCCTGGAAGCGCTGCGACAGATGAAACTGGAGGAAGATGGAAAGATATTCTTCATTCACGTCACTTATGTGCCAACTCTTAGAAGCGTAGGGGAACCGAAAACTAAACCCACACAGCACAGTGTGAAGGAGCTCAGATCCATCGGTATCCAGCCGGATGCAATTATTGCGAGGAGTGAGATCGAACTGGACAGGGAGCTAAAGGAAAAAATTGCGTTGTTCACACAGGTTGACGAGAAGGCAGTGATCAGCATTCCGGATGTGGGGGACATTTTCACAATGCCTCTTCTGCTTAATGATACCGTCTTGCCTAACTATATCCTGGACCGAATTGGTCTGAAATCCAACGAGTCAACCATGGAATTCTGGAAGGGAGTAGTCGAGAACATCAAGAATCCTTCACAGTGGATCACAATAGGAGTCGTGGGAAAATATGTCCAGATAAAGGACTCATACATATCCAATGAACACGCGTTCATGCACGTAACAGGGAAAACGGGAATAGGGGTCAAGCTGAAGTGGATCAATTCGGAGAAAGAAGATCGGATAGAAGAGTCACTCGAGGGCCTGGATGGAATCCTGATTCCTTGGGGTTACGGGCCAAGGGGCACTGAGGGAAAGATTAGGGCAATAAAATATGCAAGGGAAAACAAGATTCCACTCCTTGGAATCTGTTTCGGATTCCAGTTGACCGTTGTTGAGTTTGCGAGAAATGTGCTGGGTCTCAGTGGAGCCAACTCCAGTGAGCTGAATCCCGACACCAAGTATCCTGTAATAGATCTTCTTCCTGAGCAGGTGGGTGTGAGCGACAAGGGTGGAACTATGAGATTGGGTGACAAGAAAATAAAAGTCAAGAAAGGAAGCCTGGCCTATGCTCTTTATGGCAAAGAAGAGATCGAAGAGAGGCACAGACACAGGTGGGAGGTCAATCCAAAATTCATAGATGACATCGAGAGGAATGGAATGCATTTCTCAGCGACGGACGAAAGTGGCACAAGGATGGAGATACTGGAACTTGACAATCATCCTTTCTTCGTCGGTTCCCAATTCCACTGTGAGTTCAGGAGTCGACCAGAAAAACCCTCAATACTGCACGAGGCATTGGTGCTGGCCGCATCGAGTTATAACAAAAATCGCAGAAACAATTTTATAGAACAGGAGAAAATTGCGAAATAATTAAATACCTAGAACTTATCTCAGTGACCTATGCCTAATTCTCTTAAGAAAGTAGGTACTGTTTTAGGGGTGAGGGAAGGAAAGCTCATAGCGAAATTGAACAGGGAGGTTCAGTTATCTACAAAGATTTTCGCAAAGGAGGGTAAACCGCTAGGCAAGATTTCGAGAATATTCGGCCCTGTCAGCGCTCCTTATGTGGCTATTGATTCGAAGGGAGTTGTGGTGAAGGAGATTTACGTGAGGTGAAAGAATGGTTGAAGAAGAGAGGAAAAAAAACAAGAGGGACCTTTTCGAAGAAGTGACGAAGTGTCCCGAGTGCAGTTCTACCCATCTCGTCAGAGACTATGAGAGAGGAGAACTGGTTTGCCAGGACTGCGGCCTTGTGATAGATGACAGCTTCATAGATCAGGGACCTGACTGGAGAGCCTTCGATTCGGAACAATCGGAAGCCAGAGCGAGGACTGGTGCTCCGATGACGTACACTATTCACGACAAGGGACTCAGCACTGAAATTTCATGGAAGAACAAGGACTCGTACGGGAAGAGCATCCCAACCAAGAGCAGGGCTCAACTATACAGACTGAGGAAATGGCAGAGAAGGATTAAGGTTTCAAACGCCGCTGAAAGAAATCTGGCTCAAGCTTTGCAGGAACTTGAGAGGATGGCATCCAATCTGAGTTTACCAAAGGATGTCAGGGAAACTGCTGCTGTAATTTACAGAAGAGCAGTCAAGGAAAACATGATCAGAGGAAGATCAATCGAGGGAGTTGTCGCCGGCTCAATCTATGGCGCATGCAGGCAAATGGGTGTACCGAGGACGCTCGAAGAAATTGCATCAGTGACCAGGATCAAGAAGAAGGAGATCGGAAGAACTTATAGGATGATGAGTAGAATTCTCCAGCTAGGAATATTCCCATCAAGACCCGAAGATTACATCAACAGGTTCTGTAACAGGTTGAGACTCTCCAACGATGCAAAGAAGAAAGCAATGGAAATTCTGAAAATGGCGGAGAACAGGGACCTGACATCTGGAAGGGGACCAACAGGAGTTGCAGCAGCCGCAATCTACATCGCGAGCATTTCTCTTAACGAAAGAAGGACACAGAGAGAGGTAGCCGAAGTAGCGGGAGTTACAGAAGTTACCATAAGAAACAGATACAAAGAACTCACAGAAAAGCTTGGGATAAACGTAGAAGTCTAATCGACATTTTTATATTTTTTTAAACCATTACCGCCTGGGGCCCGTAGCTCAGTTCGGTAGAGCATCTGGCTTTTAACCAGGTGGTCGTGGGTTCGATTCCCACTGGGCCCGTCTGTGTTCATAACTTGGTCCTAAGTCCTGTTGATTGAGGACGGCACGTCGTTAACCTGTATAGACCCATCAATAAACGTACTCAGTATCCTTGGAAAAAAATACACTGTGTTAATTATGGAGGTTATAGAGAATAAGAACGGAAAGAGGAATTTCAACGATATACCAAAATCGAGTTCTACTATCATATCAAAAAGACTGAAAGACCTCATGGAATTCAACATAATAGCCAAGGACGGAAGTAGTGAAGGAATAAATTACGAGTTGACTCCCCTGGGAGAGAGGATTAGAAAATCAATCCTTCCACTGCTGAAAATGATGGAGCTAGAGCCGTTGGATGCTTTCCGTTTGCCAAGGTAATACCATCTCACGTCAGTGGGAAGCCAAAAAAAGTAAAAACGCTTCGCGGAAGATATAAACGAAAGCCACGCTCAATTTACCAATGTTGAATTTAATAAGATACCATTACAAGCGAACGGGATAGAATTCACTCCTTTAACCTCCTTAACGGACTTACAGGGAGGATTAATAGATACCAAAAAAGAGGCGCTCAACCTTGTGTGATAATAGAACGAACAGCTTTCCAAAAATTACTGCATCCGCCAAAACAGAATTTTGAAATGTGATTTCTAAGTCAAATCAATTCGTATAAATCATTTAATCATGGTAAAACTTGCTAAGATAACCAAGAAAATTGGATTTTATTTTCCAAACATAATATGAGTTGAACAATCTTATTATACCTCAGTTGTCATATATTGTTATGTTCATTGAGCAAGAAGAGTCAGAAAAGAGATGTGATGTGGTGGCTATTGCAAGGGGACGAGGGAGGTATAGCCAACCTTATAAGAGGATACTTAAGACTTTCAAGCTGGGTGACGATTTCATAGCTCTGGAACTTGCTCGCGATGAATCAACAGAGGAGGGATGGTGGGTATCAGCTAGCATAGAAGCAACTGCAGATAAACCAGCTGGCTATGGCGCAGAGTACTTCGAAGAATATTCAGATGCTCTTGACTGTTTTAGGAACACTGCAGAGAAGTATGGCCTTGAGGATCACAACGGTACAGACTTTGGAAGTGATTAAAATAGCTCAGATGCGATTACCAAGTCTCTTAACAACCCTAGGTTGAGGGAATAACTGGACATATTACCTTGAAGATGGTATAAGATTCGCAATTTGCTAAAGTACCTTGACAAAACGGAATTTATTCAAGAGACCTCTCTTTTAGCAGCTCGGCCAAACGAGACGATTTTTCTTCCACATTTCCGTCTATGAACACTCGTTTTCTCTTGGAAGCGGTAATCTCAACCAATCCCTTCACCAGGGTGAGCGATCCTTTGAGTCCTGTGACCTCTTCCCGTAAATTCAGCTCGGTTGAATTCCATATTTTTAGGTGAAATTCCGAGATTGCCCACTTCATTTTCTCAAAATTCGGAAACCTCGGTTGCACTGCTCCCATTTCAACACTTACCATTACAGGGCCAGAAGTTTCAACCATCTCATGTCCACCCTTGATCCTTCTCCGCACCCTCAGTTTTCCTCCCTCGAACTTTACTGATGAGGCGAAAAGTACCTGCGGTATATCCAGAAATTCTGCAATCTGTCCGGGCAGTTGTCCAAGTGCAGCATCAGAAGATTCCTCTCCT
>JAKBNO010000090.1 GCA_021831005.1 Thermoplasmata archaeon | reverse complement strand
CGGAAACGAAAGAAAATTTAACTGGATCGAGCTGCTCGCCGGGGAGAAGGCGATATCTAAGTTCAATACACCTCTGCCCGATGACACAGTCAACAAGATCACCGAATACAGAATAGCTCTGAAGGGCCCCCTTACGACACCGGTCGGAGGAGGCTTCAGGAGCATCAATGTCACTCTGAGACAGAAAATGGATCTCTATGCAAACGTTCGGCCCGTGAAGTATTATCCCGGGGTGCCGAGTCCGGTGAAGAGTCCTGAGAAGGTGGATATGGTCGTTTTCAGGGAAAACACGGAAGACGTTTACATGGGGATTGAGTTCCCATCCAACAGCAAGGAAGCCGAACAGGTAATCGAGCTCATGGCCAAGTTCGGACATCCCATCAGAGAGGGATCCGGAATCGGAATAAAGCCCATCAGCAAGTTTGGCACCACAAGAATAGCCAAGATGGCGATTGACTATGCATTCGAAAATGGAAGGAAAAGCGTCACCATCATGCACAAAGGGAACATAATGAAGTACACGGAAGGGGCATTCAAGGAATGGTCATACGAAACTTCAAAGCAGTTCGGTGACAGGGTAGTGAACGAGACAGAAACTGCGGGCAAAAACATGAGCGGGAAGATAGTCATAAAAGACAGGATCGCCGACAACATGTTTCAGCAAATTTTGCTCAGGCCGGACGAGTACGACATACTCCTCTGTCCAAATCTGAACGGCGACTATATCTCAGACGCGCTCGCAGCGCAGATCGGCGGAATCGGAGTAGCCCCCTCGGGAAACATCGGAGACAACTACGCAGTATTCGAAGCCGTTCATGGCTCTGCCCCAAAGTATGCGAACCTGGATGTTGCAGACCCATCTTCGCTGCTACTTTCAGCGGTAATGATGCTGCGCTACATCAAGTGGAACGAACCAGCAAATCTCATAGAGAAAGCGTTCGTCGACACCCTGAGAGACAAACAGGTTCCTCAGGACCTTGCAAGACATCTCGGAGTCAAGGCACTCAAGACATCGGAATTCGGTGAAAGTATCGTGCAGCATATGAGCGCAGCGTGAGCATTGTAGCGTAAGGATACAGCTAACTATTTATATATACTATATATAAACTGCGAAAATTATGGCAGAAGAAGAAAACATAGCGATTGAGAATATAGTTGCATCAACATCGCTCGCAGATAAGTTAGATTTAAGCAAAATAGCGCTTGCATTGGAAGGGTCGGAATACGAGCCAGAACAGTTTCCGGGTTTGATTTACAGGCTGGCAGAGCCGAAGACCGCAGTCCTGATTTTCAGGTCAGGAAAGGTCAACTGTACGGGTGCAAAAACGATAGACTCCGTCAACAAGACCATAAGCACGATAGTCGACAAGCTCAAGAAGACAGGAATAGCCGTAAACAGCAACCCAGACATCGTTGTTCAGAACATCGTCGCCGTTTATGACCTGAAAATGCAACTCAATCTGACAAACATCGCAATGTCGCTCGGACTGGAAAATGTGGAATATGAGCCTGAGCAGTTCCCAGGTCTTGTGTACAGGATAGAGGAACCAAAGGTCGTTTTGTTGCTATTCGGTTCCGGGAAGGTAGTTTGTACTGGGGCGAAGGAGAAGGGAGAAATCTCTCAAGCCGTCAAGATTCTGAAGAAGGATTTGGAGAAAATAACAGCAGTCAAATGACCGTGAAGGAAAAGACGGGAAGAAAGAGATACGTCCATTTCAACAACCCTACATCGGATAAGCTGCGCTGGCTGGTCCAGCAACTCGATGATTCCAGGGTTGTGAACTATCACGGCATCACAGCGATGCGGGTAAAGCACTCTCAGCTGCCATATCTGAGAGAGCTATCTGAGAAATCAGGAATCAACATTGACATGGTGTCGGGGACTCTAAAGGCACTCAGGAAAAAAGTATCATAGATCCAGCGAAAAAACGTCTTCCATATCCAGCCCAGTCATTCCCTCGATTTTCTTCTTCAGTTCCTCATCTCTTTGAAGGAGGTAATAGAAGTATGGGAGGGAATCCCTGTTCATGAATGCTGAAGACTTGTGAACATACCTGCCCATTATCATAGAAAAGTCCTTTCTGATCCCTCTGTACTTCTTCAGTGATCCCATGTTCTTGATGAGAGAGGGAAATGCAAATTTTTCAAATCTTTCGCTCTTCAACTGAAGGATGGAAACGTAAGACATCAGATCGTTGGCATAGGACCAGAGTGAGTAGTTCATTCTCCGCCCAACCCTGCCGAGAAACAGGTCTGCTCTCCCGATGTTGTCGAGCGCATTTACAAAATCGTCTACCCTTGCATGCAGAGGGTACACGTTCTCGAGGAGGTACAGTATGAAATCGTTGGGGTCAATTCCGACATTCATTATCTCTGCCCTTATGCCCCTTATGTCTTTTCTGTGACCATGAAGGATGTCGTTTATCACCGTATAGGTGCTCAAAGTGAGATCCCTTTCACTCGTTTCGTACACTTGTCCGATTCCCTGGAGATCATTGACCGCTGCCCTCATGTCTCCGTTTGCGTTGTCTGCGATTGCGTTGATTCTATCGGGCGGAGCGTATATGCTCTCGTTCTGAAGTATCTCCTTCAGTACGTTCACAATCTGAGTCTTCATGTACCTCCTGAATTCAATCGCTTCGCACTTGTCTGCTATTGACCTTCCTGTAGTGGACGACTTGAGAGCATAGAAGTCGTTCGCAATCAGGATGACTGGATTCAGAGTTTTCTCCAGCAAGTTGGATATTGCTGCTTTTCCTCCTGCGTCTGAGCCTTCAACATTTCGCTCGTATAGAGAGTCCACCTCATCCATCACTATCAGTTTCTTCCGGTTCTTTTCATCGGAGATGGAGGAGTAAAGCGATCCCTTTGTCGCATTCTGTTCAATGGCTGCCTTTGATCGGATGTCGGACGCATTGAATTCCACGTACTCCCAGTCCATCTCTTTGGCAAGCGCGATTGCTGAGGAAGTCTTGCCAGTTCCAGGAGCTCCGTAAATTATCAACCCCCTCTTTGAAGGCGTCCCACTTTCCCATTTCCTTGCCCAAGAAATCATCGACTCCACCGCCTTGTCTCTCCGCAACTGACTCAAAAGGGAGGGCCTGTATTTCTCAGTCCAAGGGATTTCCACGCTTATGGATTGTTCTGTGGTTTAAACATTTGTCTCTTTGGGTGACAAAGATTAAATTAATCCTTTGCAGTTTTGGAATCATGAAGATAAACATTGACGGCAGGACCAGTGACTTTAGGGCCGTCTGGTACGAGGAACCAGTAATAAAAATGATCGATCAGAGAATCTTGCCAGAGAGTTTCAAGATCGTGGACATAAGGAACACGAATGAACTCTATGGTGCGATAAAGGATATGACCGTGAGGGGAGCTCCATCGATCGGGGCTGCGGCTGCCTACGGGGTTGCCCAAGCTCATGCCTTGGGGAAGGATATAGAAGAGGCGGGGAAACTCATAAAGTCTGCGAGACCAACGGCGTACGATCTATTCTTTGCAGTCGATTTTGTTCTGCAGCACAAGGAGGAAGCTAGCAGATATGCGGAGAAGTACGTCGATTCTATTGTGGAAAGGTCCCGTTTGATTGGAGTCAACGGCAATGAATTGATTGGAAATAGCAAGAAGATATTGACTCACTGCAATGCAGGGGCCCTCGCATCAGTCGATTACGGAACTGCCCTATCTCCAATCAGGAAAGCAAAGGAGAGCGGAAAGAATCCATTCGTTTGGGTGGATGAGACAAGGCCCAGGTTACAGGGTTCAAGATTGACTGCATGGGAACTGGTTCAGGAAGGTATCGAGCACAAGGTGATAGCAGACAACGCTGCTGGTTTTCTGATGGATAGAGGGCAGGTTGACCTCGCAATAGTTGGAGCTGACAGGATAACCAAGAACGGGGATTTTGCAAACAAGATAGGTACCTACGAAAAGGCGGTCCTAGCAAAGGAGAATGGTGTGAGCTTCTATGTTGCAGCTCCTCTGAGCACGTTTGATTTCAGCATCGAAAATGGCAGAGACATACCAATTGAGGTAAGATCGGAAGAAGAGGTCAAGGACATAAAGGGTGTGGCCATTTCACCGAGGGAGTCCCGGGCATACAACCCCGCCTTCGACGTGACACCAAACAGGTACGTGACTGGTTACATTACAGAGTACGGGGTATACAAGAGCTCAGAACTCAAGAAACTGACAGACAAGGGAAAAGAGTCTATCATAGAGCAATTTGGAAACATTTGAAAAGAATTTTATCAATGGTTCGATAATCATTGACAATCCTTGACTCAAAGAAACGTCCTCTGGAAATCCGACGAGCTGTGTGAGAAGTCAAACCTAAGAAAGTACACTGGCTGGGTCAATCATGAATATGGCAAGGACTTCGCGAAGTATGAAGAACTCAGACAGTGGTCGATCAAGAATATTTCTGATTTCTGGGAATCGATTCTCCGGTACTTTAACGTCAAAACTGAGGGATCGTACTCCAAGGTATTGAACACTGAAGAGATGCCAGGGAACAAGTGGTTTGAGGGACTCAAGCTCAATTATGCCGAGAACAACCTGAATCTGGCGGATCAGGAGGAAATCGCACTATTTTTCAACGAGTCCGGACGGAAGAGGAAAATCTCAAGAAAGGAGTTCACGGAACAATCTGGAGCAATACAAAGGTTCCTTACCGATTCGGGTGTAGTAGCAGGAGACAGAGTTGCATCTTTCCTACCAAATGTGCCTGAAGCTATGGAAGCTCTCTATGCAACTTCTGCACTGGGGGCAGTCTGGTCTAGCTCCTCTCCGGATTTTGGTTCCGAAGCAATCCTGGACAGATTCAAGCAGATAAGTCCGAAGGTGCTGTTTGCTCCGGACAGTTACACA
>JAKBNO010000031.1 GCA_021831005.1 Thermoplasmata archaeon | reverse complement strand
TGCATGAAAATCCCCATGATACGACTGATCCGAAAGGACTTCGCCATGAGGTTGGGAATGTCCCCGTTCCGCAGTCTGTACAGAGGAACGGACCAATGGCATATCCCGATTGCATGCAGACAGGGATGCATGCAAAGGGAGCACTGATATCCCTAGAGAGGCAACGTTCGGGACTGGAACGACCTTAAAACTCGGTAATGGGATCTTGCAAAACGACCTTAAAACTCGGTAATGGGATCTTGCAAAACCGTCTGGACCGTGAGGGATGAAAACGAAATAAGTGCAAAAGTAAGAACCCTCGATGCTTCAGCAAGGTGAGTATGTCAGTGACATGGTCTATAAGATTCCTGGAGAACGAATTACTCCCGAGTAACCGAAACTCAGTAGGGTAGATTTAAAGGAAATGCTTCTTGAAATTCCAGGTGCTAGCAGCAGGATCTTGTTTACTTCGATAATCAAACTGTCACTCCTCAGTTGGACATTCCGCCTCCGTTTCGATTGAATTAACAAAAAATGAGTACTATACATATTACAGAGATCGATCTACAGAGATCGATCAAGAAAGGATACGGAAATGTTGGATCGCATAAAGAAATGGTTTAATCGTAGTGTTAATTCAGTTGTATGCGTCCCCTGATGATAGGGAGGTTTCAACCGTTTCACAATGGCCATATGTGGCTAGCGAGGAAAATAATCAACGAGTACGGCTCCCTGATCATAGGTATTGGAAGCGCCCAAGAGTCGCACACGCTCGCAAATCCTTTCACAGCAGGTGAAAGGCAGTATATGATTCAAAGAGCCATGGAATCGAATTCAATTCGCGACTATTATCTGGTGCCAATCGAGGACCTGTACAGGAACAGTCTGTGGGTCAGCCACATAGTTTCCCTGACTCCTCCGTTTGACATCGCGATCTCGGGGAATCCGCTCGTAAAGAGATTGTTCTTGGAAGCTGGAAAGAATGTTTTAGAACCGGAAATGAAGACGAGGGAAACTTACTCTGGAAAGGAGATAAGGAGGAGAATAAAGGAAGGGGAAAAGTGGGAAGACCTCGTTCCAGATGCAGTATACAAAGTCATCCTGGAAATAGATGGGGTCAAGAGACTTCAGGATCTTGCGAAGACCGATGAAGTTAATAAGTGAGTGAAAATAAGGTCCGAATGAAGGAAATGGAGTTTGTGGTCATAGACAAAGGCAAGGACTTCATAGTATACGAAGTACAGAACAACGATAACACCATTCTGAGGCCACTGATGGAAGAGATAGAAAACGACACGATGGTTGAAAATTTGAGGTACTATTTCGAACACCCCTATCTTTCAAATCCCAAGATTCACATAAAAGTCAAGCAGGGAAAACCTCAGGCCGCACTCAAGAGGAGCCTGAGAAGAATGGAAAAGATATACGAGAATTTGTACGTGCAGTACAAGAAGATAAACAGTTAATTTTATAGTCGTCCCGCTGCCCACATGAAAGTTTTTATCTGGTGTATTGATTAGTTTTTATGGATCAAACTGAACCGCAAGTCATAGAGATAAACAAGTTCGTGCCCAAAAGTCCGCTTGTTATTCTAGGATTCGTGGAATTGACTACGCTGGGATTGCTGACTTCTTCTTATTTGATTGAGCAGCTTGAGCTTCATCAAATTGCTCAGATAAAGAGCGTCCACATCCCTCCCGTTACTGTGTTTGTCGGAGGGAAGATGAGGACACCATTCAGGGTATATGGAAACAAGGACGGTACTTTGTTGGTAATCACCTGCGAGGTCCCCATTGATGATGAAGGGTTGTATGAAATTACTTCGGTCCTGGTAAAATGGATGGAGGGAATGCGACCCAAGGAAATTGTGGTCATAGATGGAATACCCACAAAGGGTCTTGCAGATAAGAGAGAAGTTTACGCTGCTGCCGAGTCGGAAAATTTCAAACGGTTATCAGATGCTGGAGTTCAAAGTGCCGGTTCAGCGATCATATCGGGGATAGGAGGAGCACTCATAAACGAGTGTATCGGGAGGAAGATAGATGCAGTCTCTCTTATGACCGAGACCTCTATCGATATTCCGGACCCCGAGGCAGTGCTCGCAATCGTTAAAGTGCTGAATGGTGCTTACAAACTCAACATCAAGACAGACATCTTGGAAGGGTCCGTGAAGAAGCTTCACGAACAGACCAATGAGATAATAAACAAATTCAACCAGATGCAAAAGGACAAGACACAAAAACAGGCGGAACAGTCGATATACGGTTGAGGCTGTAGGAAAAATTTCATCCCTTTATTTTGAGGCAATACTACAAATGACACTCAACATTTCAGTCATAGGAGGGAGCGAAGTATCCCCAGAGATTTGTGAGGTCGCAACGGAAGTCGGAAGACTGCTTGCAAAAGCCGGAGCAACGGCAACTGTCTTCTGCGGAGGTCTTTTGGGGGTCATGGAGTGCGTTTCAAAGGGAGTCAGGGAAGAAAACGGACTGGTAATAGGGATACTTCCCGGAACCCGACCAGAGGATGGGAACAAGTACCTGTCGGCAGCACTTCCAACCGGAATGGGATATGCCAGAAATTTCCTGGTGGTAAGAGCTGGAAAGGTAGTGATAGCAATTGATGGCTCAGTGGGTACGATTTCAGAGGCCTCATTCGCACTGAATGAGGGAAAGAAGGTCATAGAGATAGGAGACATGGACTTCAATCCAAAGAAAAAGTATGAACCAAATTTCACAAGGGCGAAGACTCCTAAAGAAGCAGTAGATTTAGCAATTGAGATCGCTGCAAAACTCAAGTGAAGCACCTGATTCCAATGGCATCGCGCATGGACGCGAGATATCAGTGTTTTTCATGCTTAAAATCATAAATATTTATTAATTCATTTTAACTGCTAGCTTATGTCATTTAATTCTTCCCTGAATGAGGCACTGTGGATAAGACAAAAAGCAATTGAGCACACCGATCTTTTCAAAAATTCAATCCCTCTCATTGCAAGTGAGAATCTGATGAGTCCTCTGACCAGGGAAATGGTTATTTCGGATTTCAATAACAGGTATGCAGAAGGTCTTCCAGGACACAGGTACTACCAGGGAAACAAGATAGTTGACGAGATGGAAACCAGGGTGGAAGAACTTATAAGGAGATTATTCAATTCCAAGCAAGCAGACGTCAGACCTATTTCCGGTACTAATGCAAACCAGGCACTGGTGTTTGCACTCTTACACCCAGGCGAGACCATTCTCACACCGAGTCTGGACTCAGGAGCCCACATCTCTTCAGCGGAATTTGGTGCTGTAGGAATGAGAGGTTGTACTATTAAGAACATGGTCTTTAACACTGAAGAGATGAAAGTGGATGTTGAAGGAACCAGAAAGGCAATCCTTGCCGAAAAACCGAAGGTTGTGCTCTTCGGATTTTCTGTCTTCCTATTTCCTGCACCGATCAAGGAACTTAAAGAAACTATAGATGAGGTGGGAGCCACCGTGTGGTACGATGGTGCTCACGTTCTAGGTCTCATTGCGGGTAAAAGGTTCCAGGACCCATTGAGAGAGGGAGCAGACGTTATTTCTGGAAGCACGCACAAGACATTCCCAGGTCCACAACACGGGGTCATCGTCGGGAACACGGATGATGAGAAGTGGAAAAAGGTGAGGAGGGGAGTATTCCCCGGAGTGATTTCCAATCACCACATCGGAGCAATGGCAGGACTGGGAGTGACCGCAGCCGAAATGATAGAGTATGGAGAATCTTATGCAAGTGCTATCATAGAAAACGCCAAGACACTTGGGGGAGAACTCCACTCAAGAGGTTTCAAGGTCCTTGCAGAAAAGAATGGTTTCACCGAGAGTCATACCCTGCTGATAGATGTCAAGAGCCAGGGTGGAGGTAAGCAGGTCGCAGAAGTGCTGGAACAGAATTTCATAATCTTGAACAAAAACATGATTCCAGGCGACACGAACACCAAGGCTCAGAATCCATCTGGGATCAGGATAGGGACACAGGAAGTGACAAGGATTGGAATGGGAAAGAGCGAGATGTCTCATATTGCAGACCTGATGGACAGGGCGCTCAAAGGCAAAGACGTAAAAGAAGAAGTGTTACAACTGAAAAAGAATTTCCAGGAAATAAAGTACTGCTATGGAAAGGATAGAGGATACGATTTTGTAGAATTATACAAGTGAGAACCAACACAATTCAGCGAATGAAAAACAAGAAGACAAGGCACGTCGGTTTCAAGTTAAGATAAGTTAAATTAGTCGTCAATACTTTTCTTTTGATGTCCACTCTAACCGATTCCTTCGACTACATAATGGGCAATTTTGAAAATCTGAGAGATTTGGATGAGGGCATTATTGGAAAGGTCTGTGAACTGATTATTGACTCAAAGAATATTTTCGTATATGGAGTTGGGAGGTCGGGCATAGTCGGAAGAATGTTAGGTCGGGCATCGTCGGAAGAATGTTTGCCATGCGACTCGTGCAAATGGGCTTCAATGCCTACTTCGTTGGAGAAACAATAGCGCCTGTCGTGACAGCAAGAGATTCGGTTATCCTGCTATCAGGAACGGGAGAGACGCAGGGTGCTCTCCTGGTGGCGCAAATTTGCAGGAAAGTGAACGCGAAGATAATTTCCATCACATCATCTAAAGAGAACTCGATCTACAAGGCAAGCGATTTCAGGATAGTTCTGAAGACAAACAAGTCATCGGATCTTGCCCCTCTGGGAACTCTCTTTGAAGCATCCTCCCACGTTCTTCTTGATTCAATGGTCGCACTTCTCATGAAAGCAAGAGGAGAGAAGGAAGCAGATCTGAGAAAACGCCACGCAATCTGGCTCTGACCTCTTCCCATTAATAATTTCGGTGGGGTCCTTTAGGTTCAGGATCCTAATCGCAGAGGTACCTCA
>JAKBNO010000101.1 GCA_021831005.1 Thermoplasmata archaeon | reverse complement strand
GGAAGCCGCTGGAAGGATTTGATTATTTTGAGTGAAAACGGATATGTACTATGGTTCACCGGACCCCCAGGCGCTGGAAAGACTACTTTAGCAGAAAGACTGAAGACTATTCTAACCAATAATGGAACAGGAGTGGAAATTCTGGATGGTGATGAGATAAGGAAGGGCTTGTCCAAGGATCTCGGGTTCTCCAAGGAAGATAGAGAAAAACACAACGAAAGGGTGATGTTTGTTGCGAAGCTGCTTTCAAGAAACGGGATCGTCACTCTGGTGCCTTTGATCTCGCCATACAGAGCAGTGCGTGAGAGGGCCAGGAAAGAGATACCAAACTTCATTGAAATCTATATAAAATGTCCCCTTGATGTTCTGATAAAACGTGATCCGAAGGGTCTTTACAAAAAAGCCCTAGCTGGAGAAATCACCAATCTGACAGGACTCCAAGATACTTACGAAGAACCTCTCTCACCAGAAATAGTTATAGACACCAATGCAAAGACGATAGAAGAGAGCGTGAACACAATACTGGAATTTCTGAGAGCCAGAGGAGAAAAAGTACCAGCAGAAGTCAATTAATTTAGTTTAAGAAATTCTTTCTTTTGAACGAGCCACAAATAATTCAGTAGCCGGTTAGATAGCGCTACTGGAAATATCGTGTCATATCTGAAATCTGCTCCTATGCCTAAAGTCGTTGAAGCGATGCAACATCCAGTGAACAGATATCACAAACTCAATGTTTCCAGGTAGGTCTCAGACCCACGTCTGGAGTATGATTCATTTCATACTCAATTCATTCTGGTAATGTTTAGTGCTCTAAGCTTCTCTTCCAGAAGTTGCCTTGACAATCCTGTTCATTATCGCTAAACCGATACCCTTCTCTTCGAATCCCTCTATGACTCCCATGGGATAGGGGCTCTTGTCCAGCTTTCTGAAGGAAGGGAAGAGATTTCTCGCGACTTCATAAAGGTCATCCTTGGATCCAAGAACAATGGAGTCAGAATTCACTTTACGTGCCATTTCAGAACTTCCTATGAATAAGACATTACCTTTCTTGCAGATCTCAAGTATCTTTTCTTCCGTCCTTGCAAGAACTAGTTCCTTTTCTGGAGCGTAGTGCCTGTACTTCATACCTGGTGAGATAGGAACTCCAGAGGTCTGCCCAGACAACTTCACTTTGACTCCAAATATTCTTTTCAAATCTTCCGCTGAAAATGCCCCAGGCCTCAACAATATGATTTCTTCTCCCTTGAACATGATTACGGTGGACTCCACTCCGAAATATGATGGACCACCATCAAGTATCAGGTCCACCTTATCACCTAGATCTTCAATGACTTCTTGGGCATACACGGGACTTGGGCTCCCTGATTTATTGGCACTGGGCGCTGCTATTGGAACCCCGCTCTTTCGGATAAGTTCCAATGGTATTCTGTGAGCCGGCATCCTAATTGCGACTGTGCCTAGACCTGCAGTTGGCACATCGCCTATGTTCTTTTTTTTCAAGACTACAGTAAGTGGTCCGGGCCAAATTCTCTCAAAAACTTCCTTGGTCTTCGCTGGCAGACCATACGTTATGTTCTCAATTTGTTCGAAATCACTGACGTGGACGATGATTGGGTTGTCCTGCTGCCTTCCTTTGGCAACGAATATTTGCTTGCAGGCTTGATCATCCAACGCATTTGCTCCCAAGCCGTACACTGTTTCAGTTGGAAAAGCAACGGTTCCCCCTCTCTTGATAATCCTTGCCGCTTTTGCGATTATTTCAGCGTCAGGAGCCACTGGATCCAACCTGCGGACATTGTCCATTAAATTGGTATAACCTCTGATAGTATAAGAGCAGAACTAAAAGTGATCTCCTCTCTTGATGAACAGTCTAAGGAATAGATAGGATATGATGGTGTCTAGGATTATGGTTAAAGTATACCCTTTGAAATAGTATGAAATATTGGAACTTGCGATATATTTCGCAGCGGCAAAAAGGAGAGCATTGAGTATAATTATAGGAAGACCAATTGTGAACGTCTTCAGGAATATCCACCTACCCCCTATCCCCTCCTGTGAAAGAGAGTAAACTTCGTTTGGAATTGCATTCACTAGGTAAGTTCCACCCGCAAAAAGGACCGCAGTGAGCAGGATAGCGAAGAACGGATAGTTCAGAAGGAGATACGAAACGAGATTCCTTTTCGCGAATCCTATTATCGCTATCAGAACTCCATAGTAGATGATTCCAATGCTGAAAATGCTGAACAATTTTGAATAGAAGTACTGGCGTCTCGTTATCGGAAGTGCGGATAGATGCCACGCAGACTTTCCTTCAAGCCCGATCAACAATATGAAATCTATGAGGAAGACGGAAGAGACGTATGGTATGTAGAAGAGTGATTGGAAAGAACCTGTGGAAGTTGAAAGTATTTCTGGAACTATTGGAATAATGAAAGTGATGGGTATAACCATTATCATTATCGCACCCCTCTTTCTCAACATGATCTTGAAATCCTTGTCAACGAGGGACCTTATGGGACTCTTCATTTTTAGTCCAAGCCCCTTCCTTCCTCGCACGCCAACATCAACAAAAGTTTCCATCCTTTCGGAAAAGCTTCTCTTTTGAATGTGCAGATAGGCGGGATAAATGATTGCAATTGCAAGGGCGAATGCAGCAAATGGATAAATGGAGAAACTCGAGATGTACTGCGAAGTTACTGGTATGAAATAATAGAGGTACTGCGGTATCCGAATGAAGCTCTGAAAAGATGGATTGGTTACGACTTCTATTGCCAGTATAAAAACGACGAATATTACGACCTGAAATAGCTGTCCAAGATAGAGTCGCTTCGTCTTCCTGTTTGTGTTTGTCTTCACAAATGAAACTCCCAGCAGGAGTGAAACCAACCTTGCGAGGTAAAAAAACAAAACAGTAAACATTGCAAAGACAACTAGCGGAAGTGGATTTTTCAACCCAATAGAGATAATGACACCTGCTGGTATAGTCACGAATGGCAAGTAGAATTCGTTGTAGAGAAAGAGCGACAAAGGTATTACCCTCCTCTCTACCTTTAAAGGTAACTGGGACAGTGGCGTGAGCAGCTTCATGTCCCATATCCCTCTGTAAAACTGGGTATCGCTCATTATTGCTAGGATCAACAGGAGCATGAATAGTATGAAGCTATCTCCCGAAATGACGTTCTTTGAGTTCAGTGTTTCCGCTCCGAATATTACCGATACCATTCCGTAGATTACGGTGTTGACATATAGCGAAGATCTTGTGTTCGTTGCCAGATACCGCTTGGCACTCTCAATCGATCCTCTGTCATTCTTCTGGAATCTTGGAGTATTTTTCAGGTATTGGTACTTCAATTCTGTGTTCAGTACTTTTGCAAGGAACAAGTCATTTCGTAGAGTCATCAAGAACCTCGCTCAATACCCTTCTTTTCGTTCTGCTGGTCTCCAGGACTGATGACTCTATGTTTGCACTACCCGAATCCTCTACGAACTTTTCAAACTCGAGCACCTTCTTCCCATCAGAATCTATTATTCTGCTTCCTCCCCAGAAGACTTGATTACGTTGAAGCCCCGCATTATTTACGTATACAACATATGCCTGGTAACCTATTGCCCTGGCTGGAAATACTTGCTCGAACAGGCGGTACGAGGTGAAGGGGGAAGCAGAAATGTTTATCAGTACGTCCACCCCCTTTTCGACCGAATCGTCAAAGAACAGATCATAACATATCTCTATTCCCAACTTGAATCCTTTAAAATTCAATGTCAGCGGCCCGTCTCCCCTTTTGAAATACCTCATTTCTTCAAATGGACCGAAATTCGGTAGATGTCTCTTCTTGTACACTTCTACCGACTTCTCTGTGACCGCAACCGCTGAATTATAAAGAAATTTGTCCCTGTATGGTGCGCCGAAAATTACCATTCTATCTCCGACACCCTCCTGTATCTGTCGAACGAAATCATCCCTCAGTGAAAACAGGCTGACGTTATCCCTCACCATATAGCCGGAATAGAACATCTCGGGGAATATCGCCAGGTCGAAGTCTTCATCCAAAGCTGCGCTTATGAGCTTTTCATTAGCCACTACCCCTTTTACCGGATTGAGCTGCTTTAGAAGAACGTTCAAAGATGACATCAGGATGTGTAATTATAATTCTCGATATTTATTTTCCTTTAGGAGAAGAAGATCTGTGACAAAAACGACTTCAAAATGTGAGGAATAAACAAAAAAATAGAATTATAGAAGTCTTGGAACAGAAGTTTCAAGCGGATCTACTTCAATGTCCACGCTTAATACCTGTTCGTGTTCGTTGAGTACCTCATCGATCGTATCTTCTATGATCTTGCTGAAGGAATCACTGTATTTGCCGTAAAGTGTTTCGTACAGTTTCAATTGACTTTCTACGGTTGCTTCAATGTCTTCCTTTATTCTTGCGTTTATCTCTCTGAGTGATTCGAATTCGTTGTTGTCGTAAACTTCCATGCTGTCCGTCTCTTTCCTGAGCTGCACAAGAGTTCTATCGGCGACTTCTTTCCTGTTGTCTTCGAACTCGAAAGGTCTCACTGCAAATATTTTGAATGGAACTTTTTCCCCTTTCATCAATTTAACCATCTCGACAGTTCCTCCGGATCCCGTTCCTCCACCTAGTGCCGTCACTACAAGCACCAGATCTGCACGTTTCAGTAGTTGTATATCGATCAGTTTGGAGTCTTCTCTGAAAGCTTTCTTTGCAACCTCGACGTGTCCACCAGAGTCTCCGTTGTCGAGAATATATTCCCTTCCGATGTTCATCGTGGTGACGTCGCTTCGTTTGGCATTCGAAAGGGCATCTGTGTTGAGGCAGTACTGATCGACTTCTCTTCTCTTCTTGTTGAGTTCCGACACAATATTGCAACCTCCGCCACCTATACCAACGCACACTATGGTGGGTTCTAGAATTTTTCTTTCTTTCTTTAGACCTTTGGTCAGTTTGTACAATATTTGAGTACTTATGTCATCTATCACTTTTTTCACCCCTCTGTTTTTCCTCTCCCCTCTCTTCGAAAGGAAGATCCTCGAAATTCAAAAGGTTCCTATCGTCAAGGTAGCCCCTGACGAGCTTGCTGAGCCACATCGGCAGGAAGTGTTCTTCATTGACTTTCCGTATTATAAACTCTATCGCATCATATCTGTCCTTGAAGAGACCCTTCGACACCATCTGATCCAAAGTGTTTAGAGTTGCTTTCGAAAGTTTTACTTCACTGTCTTCCACCGAGGGTTGTCGTGTCTGAGGGTGCTGTATGTACTCATAGACGGCTGCCCTTATCAGTTCCGATTTTGACTTGTACTTGAGCGAAGTGCTAAGAAAGTCGTTTATTTCGTCATCTTCCTGCGGTGTAAGACGAAGTGCTATTCTCCTGGTACTATTAGAATCCACTTGGAACCAATCCTCTCTATAAAGACATAAAGATATCTGTATATAAATATTTCTAATCAAGGCACACAAATAATTTAGTAGTTTCCTAAAATAATAATATGTCATAAAAAATGTAAATTAGCTGTAATACGCCTTATTTGTGTTACTGGTATAATTTTCACATTACCTGTTTGTTTGACGAGTTCTTTCGCAGTTGTCATACAATGTAATTACATTGAATGACGCTGTTTGCCATTTGTCAAATATTGTCATTCATTTGGCTAAAAGTTATCAAACTTTGTAAAAATTATTTAATCAGATTCCTATTTCACAACGTGGATGAACAGAATTATACGGACCTTCTGAAGAAGGTAAAATCTTCTGTGCAGAAGAGAGAAGAAATGAAGAGATTTCAAATTCCTAAACCTGAAACAATCACAGAAGGAAAGCTCACAATAATAAAAAACTTCAGAGACATAGTTGATGTCATAAATAGGGACGAGTCGCATATTTACAAGTATCTCATCAAACAGTTTGGACTTTCTGGAGACGTTGCAGATGGTAGACTGATATTCAAGGGAAAGCCGCCAGAAGGCAGTATTGAAAAAGCGTTCCAGGAGTACCTTAGAATCTACGTCCAATGTTATGAGTGCGGAAATTTCGACACAGAAATGATCAGGGAGAACAGGAATGAACTGATAAGGTGTAAGGCCTGCGGGGCTGAGAGACCACTCTTTGCGCATAAGGAGATCAAGTATTCCGAAGGGAAGATAGACGAAGGCAAGACATACGACCTCGAGATCACTGACCTAAACAGGGACGGAGATGGAATTTCGATAAAAGGAGACACAACGGTCATAATCCCGGGAGCAAAGAAGGGGCAGAAAGTGACTGTCAGGATCGATAGGATCAGAAAGAACTATGCGCTTGGCATTTTGGTGAAGAAGACTTGATCATACTGGACACTAATGCACTGATATATTCGGTCAAGCAGAAGGTAAATCTAGAAAATTTCTTAGACGAAGAAATTGCAGTACCTACCTCCGCGTTGAGAGAACTGAAAAGTTTGTCAAGGACCGATAATGACGCCAGATTGGCACTTAAGGTGGCAGAGAGATACAAGGTACTTGAGGTTGCATCGCCAGGAGACGATGGCATTATTGAGGCAGCAATGAGATACAAAGGAAAAGTTGTTACAAACGACCGGGTATTGCAACAGCAACTAAAGGAGAAAGGCATTCAGGTGACGTCCGTTACAGGAAAAATGGTGAGGAGACTTTGAAACCAATTCTCTTGGATTTTCTTAAGAATGTGTCGTTGAACCACAAAGGAGGAAAGATAGAAATAAATACCTCCGAGCTCGCGGCGCGTTTGAAGATATCTCAACAGTCTGTCTCCAGGTATTTGATCATGCTGGAAAGGGACGGGTACATTGTGAGAAGACGAATTGCACGTGGAGAGGAGGTTACGATGACAGAAAAAGCGTTCGATGAACTAAGGGACCAGATGAACACGATACATTACATACTGAGCTCCGCAAAAGAAGTGACAGTAGAGGGGACTCTATTCACTGGGCTCGGTGAGGGCTCGTACTATATTTCAAGGGACGGTTATGTTAACAAGATCAAGGAATACCTGAATTTTTATCCATTCCCGGGCACGATGAACCTGAGATTCACGGACGATTACTCGAGCTTCAGCGGTATCATCAACAACGTTCCTGGATTTGAGGTAGAACCGTTTGAACAGGATGGAAGGAAGTTTGGCGCTATCAAGCTCTTGAAGGCCACAATGTTCGACACCAAGGTGGGAATTGTACTGCCAGAGAGAACACACTACGACAAAGTTCTGGAGATAATCTCCCCGGATAACCTCCGGAATAAGCATGGACTGAAGGATGGAGATAAAATAAAAATCACCATCCTAAAAGAGGCTTGACTAGTGCTAGAGGATGCTGTCCATAATTTCGTCAGTTTCCATTTCCCTTTCACAGTAATGACACTTTATTGATAGAGGATTCTTGGACAGTAGAGTGAATGAAGGTTTAATTGCACTTTCCATGTTCGACACACACCTCGCATTGCTGCACTTTAAAATTCCAGTTATTATGTCTGGAAGTTTGACGACGAATTTCTTGATCACCGAGTAATCTTCCACTATCGTTATAGTCCCCCCCTCAGCGATCAATGCAATCTTGTTCAGTTCCGACGAATCTAAGATCCTGTCTTCAATTTTCACAACGTCTTTGAGTCCCATCTTTTTGCTCTTCACGTGAATGGCTACGCTTACCGTCACACCAGGATCTGTTGAAATCCTTAGGATCTTGAGTACCTTGAAAGCTCTTCCAACCGGAATGTGATCGATGACGGTTCCCCTTCTGATCTTTTCGACCTTCAGCATCTTCTCTTCGTTCATATCACTCACTCCCCAGTATCATGTCGAGGATAGCCATCCTCACTGGAATCCCATTAGAGGCCTGTTTGAAATATTTAGCCTGTGGCAGATTGTCAATCTCAGCAGGAATCTCGTCGACCCTTGGAAGTGGATGCATTACTATCAGGTTCTTTCTTCCCCTCGATAATAGGGAGGGCCTGATCACGTAGATTCCGGCAACCTTTTTGTATTCCTCTATGTCTGGGAACCTTTCCTTCTGGATTCTTGTCACATACAGCACGTCGAGTGACTCTATGACCTCATCGAGGTTCTTTGTTTCTTTCACTGGTATTCTCTTCTCTATGTCTCTCCTTATGTGCTTGGGTATCTTCAGTTCTTCTGGCGATATGAAATACAGCGACACGTCAAACAGGGAAAGGGCTTTGCTTAGAGAGTGGACCGTTCTACCATACTTCAAGTCCCCAACGAAACCTATACTCTTCCCATTTATCTGACCGAGTTCCTTCCATATGGTGAACATATCCAGAAGCGTTTGAGTGGGATGCTGTCCAGCTCCATCACCTGCGTTTATCACGGGAACGTCTGCGTATTCGGATGCGAGCCTTGCAGCACCTTCAGAAGGATGTCTGAGCACAATAGCATCTGAATAACTGTTGATTATTCGAATTGTGTCCGAGAGAGTTTCTCCCTTTGCGACAGAGCTTGCTTCTAATGAGCCAAGGCTCAGAACTCTAGCCCCCAATCTCATGGCAGCAGACTCAAAACTGAGTCTTGTCCTAGTGCTCGGTTCATAAAATAACGTAGCAACTATTTTGTCTGCAAGCGGTTTTTTTGGATGCCCTGAACTTGCATATGGCAACATTTTATTTGCCCTATCCAGAACTTCCATTATCTCTTCAACGCTGAAATCACCAATAGAAACAATGTCCCTGTTGAGCCACATCAATAATTGAACAACGCGGGTAATAAATATTTATCTTTGACGTATTTAGCCCCATGAAACAGATTATACTACACGGAGGCGTTGGCAGCAGTAAAGAGCTGAGCGGACTCCTCGATAAGTATGCTTCTTATTCAATTAATTATGAAACTCCTTTGGATGCGGTTGTCGCTGCTGTCAAGTACATGGAGGACGACCTTAGCTTCAATGCTGGTACGGGATCAGTAATGAGACTAGATGGAAGCATACAGATGGATGCTGCTGTCATGGTAGACGGTAACTTTGGTTCGGTGATAAACATTGAATTCGTAAAGAATCCGGTGCAGGTTGCAAGAGAGGTTATGGAAATGAGCCCTCACGTCATACTGAGCGGAGATGGGGCCACTAAATTTGCCATGGAGAAGGGGCATCCGCACTACGATCCATCAACCGATAGGGCAAGGAAGAGACTGGAAGAGTCAAAAATAATTGCAACAAAGGATTCGAGGTTTCTCTTTCCAGGTTCGATATCGGTAGATACAGTTGGCGCGGTTGCAAACTTCGATGGAAAAATTGCAGCAGCAATATCCACAGGCGGATCTAGTCCGATGATGAGGGGAAGAGTCGGAGACACCCCAATTCCAGGATCAGGAATCCTGGTCAAGAATGGATTCGGAATTGCAGCCACAGGAGTGGGAGAAGAAATAATAAGAAAACAGCTTTCCTATGACTTATATTGCACCAGAGATAGTTTGGAAGAGGAGTGGAAAGAGATTGGAGGGAAATCCCAGTTCGCATTAGGGGCGGTAGGTTTCAATAATGATAGATCGTTTATCCTTGCAAACAGATCGATGGCGAGTGGATTTTCAAAGTCGCAATAACATTCCAAGTGATTCTCATTTGGAATGAGTTGTCTTACCTTTCCACGTTTCGATTTCACATTCTTTGCTGGACTCCATTACATTCTTCGTTCCCTCCAACAAACATATAAATAACAAAATAATTTGTCAAATCGGTAGTAATCATGCCTGATAACGAAACTTTTCAAGATAACGATGCGGAGTTGATTGAGTTATTAAAAGGCTTGAAAACAAACATCAAGATTTTTGGGTGTGGGGGTTCAGGGTCAAATACTATTACCAGGATAATGGAGGAAGGAATACAGGGTGCTGATATTATTGCTGCCAATACTGATGCTCAACACCTTCTTCTCACTCAAGCGTCCAGAAAGATTCTCCTTGGGAAAAGAACTACCAGAGGACTCGGGGCCGGTGCCATTCCTCAGATCGGCGAAATGTCGGCCAGAGAGGCGGAGATTGACATTAACGCTGCAGTAGAAGGAGCCGATATCGTATTCGTCACTGCGGGAATGGGAGGAGGAACAGGAACTGGATCTGCACCGGTCGTAGCAGACGTTGCAAAGAAAGCGGGTGCACTGGTTATCTCGGTGGTGACTACACCTTTCAAGTCCGAAGGCGCAATGAGAAAAGAGAATGCCCTATGGGGATTGGAGAAATTGAAGGAGAAATCAGACACAATAGTCATTATTCCTAACGAGAAGCTTTTGGAAATTGTTCCGAGGTTGCCTCTAAATGAGGCATTCAGGTACGCTGATGAGACTCTTATGAAATCCATAAAAGGTCTGACGGAACTGGTGACTAAACCGGGACTCGTCAACCTAGATTTCAATGACCTGAAAACTGTGATGAAAGACGGTGGTACTGCAATGATAGGAATGGGTCAGTCTGGTTCTCAAGAGAGAGCTCTGGAAGCTGCCAAGAGAGCGTTAAGTTCGCCATTACTCGATCTCGAGGTCTCCACCGCAACATCGGCCATCGTTTCGGTGACAGGAAGTTCTAATATGTCTGTTGAAGAGGCTCATGCTGTTCTCGAAGAAGTAAAGAAGAAGATCAACCCAAATGCAAGGATAATATGGGGAGCAAGAATAGACGAGTCAATGAAAAATGATATAAAGGTATTAGCCATACTGGTGGGAGCCAAAAACAAGTACGTTTAGAGGTATCCCTATATGGTTGATATGGATGACAGGATTGAGGATATTGAGGACTCTATTACTGAGAGAGTCCGGAGAATCGGTAGAGGAAAGTATTCAAGAATTCTCAAGATGGCTAAGAAGCCAACTAGAGATGAATTTGGTAAATCCGCTCTGATAACTGGAATTGGAATTATCATCATAGGGGGACTTGGCTTCATTATCTACCTTTTGATGAATGTGCTATTCAAGGTGCCTTGATATGGTAAAGTGGACTTTTGACGGCAAAGAATCTGAAGTTGGTACCAACAAGAAAGTTGTCTTCAACTTCATAATTGAAAACGACGAAACGGTTGACAAGGAAGGATTCTTCGAACTGACACTGGATATTCACGAACAGAAGGAAGAGATAGAGTGGTTCCTCATAGAGGAAGTGAAGAGGGGGAAACAGATCGCGATATCCCCGAAGAATCAAGAAATTCTCAAGCTGCAGTACAAATTGAAGCCCAGGGCATCCGTTGTGCATGCACTTTCGGTGGAATCCCCCAAGGGTGGAGAGATCGGAGATTACGCAACTGTCGTTCTGAAATCTGAAGGTTCATCAACCAACCTGTTTTCCATTAAAGTCAAACAGACCCTCATCGTCGTTAAAACGACCATCGGTCAGGAAGTGAAGATCGCTAGAGACATAGGGCTTAAGGCAAAAATAGAAAAACAAGACTACCTGTTCTCGATCCTCGTGCCTCCCGACGTGAAGGGGTATATTTTCATCGAAACGCTCTACCCAGATAGGACTATGGGGCTATTGAGAACAGTCAGGGGAGCTAGAAACATGATCGATGGAGAAGTCCAGCTGCAAGAGATAGAGAACTACCTGGTTTCAAAACCAGCTGTTGAGTCCCTTGGAGTTGGCAATTTTGTAGAAGTCACAGAGGGACCTTTCAAGGGAGAGAAGGCTAGGATCACGCACGTTGATGGTCAGAAGAATGAAATAACCCTTGAACTGCAAAACGCAATAGTCCCAATTCCGCTTACCGTCAAAGCAGACTCGGTTAAGCTGCTAGAAAAAGAGGTTTAAAGTATGCCGCAAGAAATATCTGTTATGGTTGAGGGAGGGAAGGCAACAGCAGGACCTCCCCTAGGACCAGCACTCGGGCCGATGGGCATAAACATTGGACTCGTGCTGAAGGAAATAAATGACAAGACCAAATTGTTCGCTGGAATGCAAGTTCCAGTGAAGGTATCGGTGGACCCCGAGACAAAGAAGTTCGAGGTTTCCGTCGGTAAACCACCGGTATCCGCACTTCTGAAAAAGGAACTGGGAATAGAGACTGCAACCGGAGCGTCCAAGCAAAAAATCTCTGGGGACCTGAAGATTAAGCAGATCAAAAAGGTCGCAGAGATGAAGATAGACAACATGAATGCAGCATCGGTAAAGTCTGCCGTATTGGAAGTACTGGGAACCTGTGTGTCGATGGGAATAACCGTTGACGGGAAGGACCCAAGGGAGACACAAAAACTTATTAAAGACGGGTCAATCGCAATTTAGAGTAGAAGAGCGTTTTGCTCGCATAACTACTCTGGTGAATACCAATGGATGGAGAAACGCTAAAAAAGAGTCTAGAGGAGGCAATCAACAAGTCTCCGAAAAGGAATTTTGGTGAGTCAGTAGACCTAGCAGTAAATCTGAAGGACGTCGACTTATCAAATCCAAAGAACAGGATCAACGAAGAAATCCTCCTGCCGAATGGAAGGGGAAGAAAGGTCAAGGTTGGCTTGATTTCCGGAAACGAAATGGCTGCGAAGGCAAAGGGAAACGCAGACAAGTTCATCTCTGCGGAGGAGCTCGACAAAATGACCGAACATAAGAGAGATACAAAGAAAATGGTGAATGACATTGACTTCTTCATTGCAGAAGTTGCCCTTATGCCGAGGGTAGGTAAAATACTTGGAGGCATCATGGGTCCGAGAGGGAAGATGCCAAGACCTGTACCTGCAAGCGTAGATCCAACACCAATAATCAACAATCTGAGAAGGACTGTCAAGGCTAGGAGCAAAGAAAAACCAGTAGTTCACGTGGCCATTGGGACCAAGGATATGGAAGTGGAAAAAATAGCCGAGAATGGTCTGGAAGTACTCAAACGAATAGAGGCAAAACTGGAGAAGGGAGGGGAAAACATCAGGACTGTATACGTTAAGACCACAATGGGTCCTGCTGTCAAGGTGGAGGTGAAATAGATGAAGGAAAACAGGTTCTCTCAATCGAAGGACGCTACTATCAAGACGCTAACAGAGGACATAAAGAATTCAAAAACAATCGCCCTGGTTGGAATTGACCGGGTTCCCGGAAAGCAGTTTCAACAAATGAGAAAATCACTGAGGGGGACGGCAAAGATCAAAGTTGTCAAGAAGACGCTCTTGAAGCGAGCTTTTGACGGCATGGGCAACGAAGCCATAAAAGGTATGGACAACTTCATGGATGGGCCGGTCGCCGCAATATTCTCGCAAGAAAATCCATTCAAACTATACAAGCACATAGAGGCAAGCAGGACAAAGGCACCTGCAAGAGGAGGAGAAATTGCTCCGGAAGACATTGTCCTTGAAGCAAAGGCGACCAATCTCAAACCTGGTCCAGTAGTTGGAGAACTGCAGAAGGCCGGTATCCCTGCATCCATAGATCAGGGAAAGGTTATGATAAGAAAGGATACAGTTCTAGTTAGGAAGGGAGACAAGATTTCCAAGGAAAAGGCAATTGCCCTAGCGAAGCTAGAGATACTACCGCTCGAGATTGGCCTTGATTTCAGGGCCGCTTACGAGGACGGGATAGTCTTTGATAAGAGCGTGCTTGGATCTTCCGCACAGGACTTCCTGAACAGGTTGGTTATGGGACATTCCATGGCCATAGCTCTATCGTTACACATCAACTACTACAACAGGGAAAGCACGCCAATATTCATATCGAATGGCTACAGGAATGCACTGGCCCTAAGTCTGGCTGCATCGTATCCAACCAAGGCAAATATCGAACTCCTGCTCTCTAAGGGAAACGCAGTCGCAAAGTCCCTGGAAAGCAGGCTACCCAAAGGTGCATAAAAATGTTTAAGAAGTTTAGTTTATTATCCGGAAGTAATTAGGGGTGAAAGAAATGGAATACATATACAGCGCACTGATACTGAACTCCGTTGGAAAACCAGTCACAGAAGAAGGCGTTTCGGAGATCCTCAAAGCGGCGGGAGTTACACCTGATCCAGCAAGAGTGAAGAGCCTCATTGCCTCACTTGAAGGGGTAAACATCGAAGAAGCAATAAAATCTTCAATGGTAGCAGCCCAGCCCGTAGCAGCATCTGCGGAGCCTCAGAAAAAGGAAGAAAAGAAGGAAGAGAAGAAAGAGGAAAAGAAAGAGGATAAGAGCGAAGAAGAAGCAGTCGCTGGACTCGGTGCCTTGTTCGGGTAGATTACTGAATGAGCCTGAGAACTATTCTTTTATTTCTTCTATTTTACATCGTACCCCTAGCTATTTTTGGGTACGGGATATATTCTAAAATTTTATTGCTAGACCTGATAGGATTGATCTGGCTAATTTCGGCTTTCTTTCTGAACTTGATGAAAGAATAGGGATAGCTTTGCCTACATCATCCATCCGTTGTGATTGGAACTTCATTACTGTTCTTCTGTTTCTGTGTTAGGAACGAAAAGATTGCAACACCTGCTGGCAATACCGCAAGTCCCCAAATTTCGATCGGTACGTTAAGGTATGAGAGCAGGAAAGTGCCGTAACTCGGCCCCATTCCCCTCCCCATTGACAGGAAGAAATTGTAGACCCCCATGTGAGTACCAACGGACCTACCCGCAGCAATTTTTGAAACCATAGCATTGCCAGTGGGAGTTACAGCATTCTCTCCCATTGTCACCACGAGCATCGAGAACATGAACTGATACAGAGTATGATCAAAGGCCATTGAGAAGTATCCGATTATGTAGAAAATTGAACCTATTATCATTCCGTTCCATAATCCTATCTTATTTACAAGGCGGTAGATGGGTATCTGGAATGCGGCGACTGCTATCCCATTTACGAAATATATGAGTCCGATTGCGGCTGTGCCTAGACCTTCGAAGTGGTTTGCGTATATTGACAGCGTCACGGAAAATTGTGAAACTACGACAAAAAGGAAGGTAATGGCTATACCAAAGAGATACAATCTCTTGTCAACCTTTCTGAACGAGAACCTCTCCATTGTTTTTGATTCATTCTTCTTATCCGTGAGTAGGAGCAAGAGAGGAAATGCTACAACGGTACTCAGCGCGGCAAGCAGGTATATGTAAGGATAACCTAGCGAATATGCGACTACTCCGGCCGTGGCAGGCCCAAACGCCCAACCGAGATTAGCGGCTACACGGAAATAAGAAAAACCCGCAAGCGGAGCGTCACTGCTCAGGGATAGTAATGCATTCAGCGATGGCATCATCATGGAGCCCATTGCCTGATTCAGGATGAACAGTGCCACGAATAGAAGGGGTATCGGAAATGCTATTGCTGAAATAAAGAGGGAGAAAAGAGTCACAAAATATAACGACATGAAAGTCAGAATTATTCTCTTGAACCCGTACTCGTCCCCGAGGTGTCCTGCAATGATCTGGATGAAGCCCCCGAGGACTGCGTTGAAGGCAAATATCAGGCCGATTAGAAGGAGTGGAACCTTCAGAACATCGTTCAAAAATAGAGGGGTGAAACTCCATACTCCACCAGTTCCGAAAGTCCTAACCGCTTGTCCTATCGAAATGATAAGAATGTTGCGTCTATCCGTGCCACTGATTCACCTGTCAGATTAATGACTTTCCATCCATGTCTGAGGGGATATCGCACCCGAATGCTTTGAGTATTGTAGGAGCCAGATCATATATGCTTGGGCTGACCTCTCTTGGAACTATGCCTGGTCCAACCATTCCAAATATACCCTTGATCCTGTGGTGACCAACCTGTGGGTACCTGTACCCCCACATCTCGTCCGGAATTTCAGAGGCCCACTGGTATCCAGAGAGAGGATATCTCTGATGATATATCTCGTGGGATACCGCTACCATATCAGGACCGTCTGCTACGTAAGGTCCCCAGTACACATCATTGCCCCTAAGTATATTCTTTATCACGGGTTTTCCCGTCTTTGACTTTAGGGATGTCAGTTTCTTGGTTAGATCTTCCAGGATCGACTCCTTCTCGTCTTCATAGAGCGGGTTGACATACAGCATTCCCTCGTCAAGAGCAACTACTTTAGAATCCTTCCAATTTATTCTCTTCTCCGGATCAGACTCCATCACACTGTCCATCTTCTTAATTCTCTTAACGATCTTGTTCTGAATTTTATTCGGCAGTTTGCCGACGACTCTGTCTAGTCTCAATTTCGTCCCTAGGTTTACCACCGATTCCCTCGACAGTCCCTTTGAGTCACCCTCCTTCAGGACTAGAAATCCCTCCCTCGCAAGATATTCGTTCATATAGAATTCGTCCTCGATCGGTCCATTTCCGTGGTCGCTCATCAGGATTGTATAGCCATCCTTATTCTTATTCAGTATCCTCTGGAGCCCTTCGTCATTCGCCTTGAAATTTCTATACATAATGTGTTCGTTGTTCCACATGAAATGAGAAACGTGATCATTCATTTCGACAGAAAGGTGAACCAGATCCGCATCCCACAGCATTTCAGCCATGTCAAAACGGGACTTTATTTCTGCCTCCACTCCATTCATCGTAACTTCTGGGTCTTGATTTCTTCTGAAAAGGTTTAGGCCGTCCTTTGGAAACCACGAAGGCATGGTCCTTTCGAACTCTGGTGGATAAGTCCACGGACCGTCGCCGTGATTCATTCCGGAGATCATGACACCGTTTACCTTATCAGGCGGATATGTGGATGGCATATCAATTATAGAGACTTTGTGACCTTTTTCTGAAAGTATGTCCCAGTAATCATCTCCGTGAAAATTGGTAGAATTTAGGTGCCGAAACCTGAATTCCGACCAGTCGATTCTAGACCAGTGAAAAACTCCTGTCTTTCCGGGGTTCTTACCAATTGAATATGACTTCCATGCGGGTTGAGTGAGGTATGGAATGGTTGAAAGCAATGGACCGTGCATCCCCTTCTTCCAAAACTGTGCATACGCGGGTAACTCCCCCTTGTTGATGTAAGGCAGAAGTGGATCCCAAATGGCACCGTCCAATCCAACAACAACAACTTTCATTTGAAGATCATCCTCGCATATTTATTAAATATTTAACTCCGAATATATGCATCAATTAGTGCTATCGGCTTCAGCAAAGTCTCTATGATGTGAAACGGATGTTTCACTTTACCACCAGACTTGGACTTCATTCGCATCGACAATGCCTTGTTCTTGATGAAGACGCGAGCGGCGGACCGGAGGTATGCGTACCTTTTCTTTATCAGTTTAGAATATGAGTCGAACTCCGAGTGGTCGTGGTAAATCTGAGCATCTTTTATGTAAATTCCCTTGAACCCTGCCTTCAGCGCCCTGATATTCAAGTCATAGTCCTCGCTGTATGGGATTGAGTCGTCAAAGCCGCCGAGTCTCTGAAAAATTGAAGTTCTCCACATTGAGTTGCCGAGGGGAAGAAACGCTATATTGGAAGGTACCTGATACTCGTAGATATAGTCCTCAATCTGATTCACGTACTCTTCAGGCCCATATTTAGGTGCGTGGTGGAGCATAGGGCCTCCAGAAAAATCTGCTCTTCCGTCGAGGATCGGGTCAGAGAGTTTTTCTAGCCAGGTGGGCACTGCAGTTTCATCCGTATCTATAAACGCTACCAGATCACCTTTCACGAGGGACAGGGCTTTGTTCCTGGATTGAACTATGTTCCCAGGCAGGTACTCAAGTCGTGCATTAAATGAGGTGCACACTTCTTCAATGTTCCAGGTTGTGCCACCGTCTGCTACTATGATTTCAAATGGTTTGCGAGTTTGTTTGGAAAGCGACTCCAAGGTGTTCGATATTCTTCGATCATTAAGAGAGGCAATTATTATCGATATGCGCACTGTAGGCTCTTGTTGCACATTTTCACATTGGAATTTGATATTAAAGTTTTTTAATTTTTCCAGCACCGATTTGAAGGTTTTAGTAATCTTGGACAGTATTCTTAAGAAGTGAATCGGTTCGTACGGAGATTTTAATATTAAAACTTCATCAATATAGAGTGCTCACAATAGTATATCCAAAGATAAGGGTCTTCAGTGGCATCAAAACATACGTTGAGACAGTCCTTAAAGGATTGACAGATGCAAAGTACCGTTTTACCCCGGTAGGCGTGCGGAAGATGGAATTCTCTCTTTCTGGAAAACCGATAGGAGGTATAGCTTCCCAGAGGCTTGGACTGTCATTCCACAGGAACCTTGGACATCCAATTCATGCCTTGGTACCGGAGCTCAGCCCTGAGGGGGTCGATATTGTCACGATCCACGACATCATTCCCTTTCTGAAGCCTTCCGAATTCATAAAGACCGGTTACGACAAGTCTGCGTATGGGCTGATGTATGATCGTGCTCTCAAGGCAAGGACCTTTGTTGTTACAACAGAGACTGTCAAGAGAGAATTGATGACTGCACTCAACATAGAAGATGAAAGAATCGAAGTGATATATCGAGGAATTGACAGCGCAAAATTCGCTCCTAACCAGAACAACCCGTTCCCAGATAACGGAAAGGTACACCTTATCACCGTGGGGGATTTCAATCCCAGGAAGAAGTTCGACCAGTTGTATGAAATTGTCTCGAAGGAAAAGGATATGGAACTGTACCATCTTGGACCTGTAAATTCATGGTCAGAGAGAGCGAGTAGTCTTGCCGAGTTTGCGAGGAAAAGTGGGAACATTTTCCTCAAAGGAGAGGTTGATGAGCAAACACTCACGGGATATCTCACGAATGCGGACCTTTTTGTTTTCATTTCAGAAGCTGAGGGCTTTGGTCTGCCTCCAATTGAAGCCATGGCGTGCGGCACAAACGTTGTATTGAATGATCTTCCAATCTTCAGGGAAACTGTTGGAGAATTTGGATTCCTGACAAGTATTGACAAATTTGCCGACACCTTAAATTATGCCCTCAAAAACAAGAAGAGTGCGGAAGTTCTGAGGAATCGGTCGTTGAATTTCTCGATCAACAAAGAGATCACCGATCTAATAAAGATATATAGCAAGTATGAATCCAACTGAGTAGTATTCCTGATTTCTAAATTCGTTCTTCTGACGCTTTCTTGAGCGTTCTTTAGAAAGTCCAAGAATTTGAGTCACTCGTGGATATCTAAATATAAAGAGACGCTATTTGAAAGATGCTGTCGTAAGATGACAATAGGTGCTTTGTTTACCGGAGGATACGGGAAGAGGTTACAATC
>JAKBNO010000118.1 GCA_021831005.1 Thermoplasmata archaeon | reverse complement strand
GCAAGAGCTATAATTTCTAAACCCAAGTTGATCTTAATGGATGAGCCATTTTCATTCCAGGACGAAATATCAAGATTCAGTTTGATCAGCATGATAGATGAACTCTCCGAGAAGTACGAGTTCGATTACTTGTATGCCACACACAACTCGAGAGATCTGGAAACTGGGTTTTCGAGCCTAGTTTCGATCGATGGAGGAAGAGTCATTGAAGTGGTAAATTCGATTCCGGAAATACGACACTTCAGGACACTTTCTTTGATGGACTACAGGAATCTCGCTTTCATAAACGATAGGTACTACTTGCTCAACCCTCAGTCCCTATACTTCAATGACATTGAAGGAAGCGAGTTCGATGTTATCGGTAACGGGTCCACTAATTATGTCAGATTTAAAATTGGAGAAAACTACTTCTTCTCTTCAATAAACCGTGAACCAACTGAGAGATTTGTGAAGATAGACCTAAAGAATGCACAAGAAATTGAATATTAGCAAACGTTTTAGAGCAGAAGCCAATTTTTAGTTATGGAAGTGAAATCGTTCATCGGCCTGGATGAAGCGATTCGGAAGGGAATAAAACACAAACCCAAACTTACGACCAAGAGTGTTTCAGTTTTGGATGCAGTTGGAAAGTATTCAGCAAGCGACATTCTATCGGCCTCAGACTATCCAGCTTTTGATAGAAGCGCGGTGGATGGGTATGCCGTTAGGTCTGATGAAACGATCTCATCCAGCAAGACAAATCCCTCGACTTTTATTATAGTTGGAACGGTCTACCCTTCGACTTCAGAAGTGCTCAAAGTTGGGAAGGGCGAGGCAATCAAGTTAATGACCGGCTCAAAAATTCCCAAGGGTGCTGATTCCGTTGTAATGCTAGAAGATGCTAAAGCTAACGGAGAGACTCTTGGTGTATTCGTTCCCGTCAGGAAATTTCAAAATGTTAGCAGGAGGGGTGAAGATATAAAGAGTGGTTTCCGCATCATCGGAAAGGGAAAAAGAGTGACGCCTCCACACGTGGCTGCTCTGCTAGAGTGTGGAATAACGAAGATAAACGTTGTCTCGGTTTCAATTGGGATTCTTTCCACTGGTGACGAACTGGTCTCCGGTGACGTGAAAAATTCCACTCAACCAATGTTGCAATCGTTCCTAAGAGGCAAGGGGTTTGAAGTTTCATTATATGGTGTTGCCAGGGACGATGAGGATGAGATAGAGAGAGCACTCAAAAAGGTCCGGGAAGACATCGTGATAGTTACCGGTGGAACCGGCCCGGGTGAAAAAGACGTCATGCCAAGCGTAATAGAGAGAAACGGAAAGATTGAGTTTAGGGGAGTGAGGATCAGACCTGGAAGGACTACATCGTTTGGGATCTTCGGAGGAAAGCCCATATTCCTAGTTTCTGGTCTACCAGTAGCGGCACTTATTTCCACCGAGAATCTCATCATAAGGCTAATCTCCAAGTGGTTCGGGCTTGCAGATTTAGAGAAGGAATACAGAACAGGAATTCTGGCTAGAAGCGTTGTTAACACCCTAGGTTTTAAGAGTTTTGTCAGGGTCAAGGTGGTGGAGGACAGGAATGGAAGGAGGATCTATCCTACCAGAGTGACTGGTTCTGGAGTGATTTACTCCATGATTGATGCAGACGGAATCCTAGTATTAGATGAAAATTCGGAAGGAATTGAAGAAGGGAGTACTGTTTCTTATGAGGTTCTGAGGTGGTAACGATGGCTAGAGTTTTTCACGTTCTCGTGAAACCGGGAAATGCACAGAAAATTTTGGCAGATGAATTAGATAGACTGAAGAAATCTGTCATTAAATCTATTTCTGAGGCGTCGGGATACGTTTCAGCTGAAGACGTCTATTCGGTCGAGGACGTTCCGCCGTTTGACAGGTCCGAAGTTGATGGGTATGCTGTCGATCACAAGTGGGTAGAAGGATCTGAAGAGGACTCACCCACTGAACTGGAGGTTGTCGGAGAAATCGAAATAGGAAAGTATCCGAAACTGGAAATAAAGGGAGCGAAGGCAGCTTACATCTCTACCGGATCTGCATTGCCAAGAGGAGCTGACTCCGTGGTAATGGTAGAATATACTTCTAGAACTGGTAACGGCGTCAAAATCTTCAGGTCCGTTGTTCCGGGGGAGAACATTGCCCATGCTGGTTCCGATTTCTTTGTGAGCGAACCATTATTGAGAAAGAACGGAATCGTTTCTTCGGAGAATATAGCGTTACTCGCATCCTCAGGAATCAGTAGAATCAAAGTGTATGACAAGTTGAAAATTGGAATCATATCCACGGGGAATGAGCTCGTAAGCCCCGGAGGGAAGATAAAACAAGGTGAAATTTATGACAGTAACGCATACTATTTCAAATCGATACTTGAGGGGACTGGATTGGCGGAGTGTTCATTGCTCGGTACCCTTCCTGATGACAGAATAAAGACTGAGGATTTTATAGACGGCAACAAGGATAGGTACGACGTCCTGATTTCATCTGGTTCCACCTCTGCAGGATTTCACGATTTGTTGTACAAGGTAATAGAAGATTTGGGCGGTAAGATGCTTTTTCACGGTATTTCCATCAAACCCGGAAAACCTACTTTCGCTGCTACTTTTGAGAAGTCGATTTTTCTGGGGATGCCTGGATTTCCACTCTCAGCTGGTTCCGTAATGAGGTACATAGTGGTGCCGGCAATCCAATCTGCGTTTGAATTCCCAGAAGTGGAAAGTAGACTGGTTGCTCTCCCCTTCAGGATAAACTCGGAACGAGGAAAGGATCTGGTTTTGCCCGCTATCATAAGCAGAAGCAAAAGGGCATATCCAATATTCGGGGAGTCGGGATCAATCAGTAGGCTTGCATATGCAGATGGTTTCATAGTGATTGGAAGCGGAAAGAGCTATTATGAGATGGGAGAAAGAGTTCCCTTCTTCCCTTTGGGTCACACAAAGCGGGAAATATTATTCATTGGGTCAAACGATCCTTTAATGGAAAGAGTGATTCTTGATGCTTCTCGGTACCCTACAATCATCAATGCTGGTTCCTGGGGGGGAGTAGATGCAATTAGGGCGGGAGAGGCAGATATCAGCGGAGTCCATTTGCTAAAAAATGGCGAATACAACACGTTTCTCCTGAGAGAAGACGATCAAAGGAAATATGTGATGCTTAGAGGTTTTTCCAGGACACAGGGGTGGGTTTCCAGGAACGGAGTCTCATCGTTCTCAAAGGTGCTTAGAGGGAACCTTACTTTCGTAAATAGAAACAAGGGTTCTGGAACGAGGGATCTTATCGAGGGCGAAATAGAAAGAGAACTCGGACACAACTTTGAAAAGGAGAATATCAAGGGGTACTACTGGGAGGCAAAAAGCCATGCCGCCGTAGCAAAAGCAGTCCAGCAAGGTCGGGCAGACGCGGGTATTTCAATACAATTCTATGCGACCATCCTGGGCCTGAAATTTCACAAGATTCGGGACGAGAATTATGACATACTGATACAAAGAGATTTTTTCAATTCTAAGCGTGGGAAGAAGTTAGTCGTAGAGTTAAAGAAAGCGAAGAAATACTCAATGGATTTTCCAGGTTATCTGTTCCCGCAAAATATCGGAGATACAATCTCCTGAAGGGGAACCATCTATCACTCCTTGTAAAGCTCCTCGTAGAGGTGTCCCATAATGGAGTTGATTATTGAGAACGCAACTCTCGTTGCATCGGGTGAACCAGGGATGCAATAGAGCTGCTTTCTGTCCTTGATGAAGAGAGTCGAGTTCGAGAGATAGGCAAATCGTTCGTGTGACTCAGACCTGAATAGCTCACCGAATCCAACCATTTCTCTTTCGGCAATTTTACTCAGGCTATGGACGGTTACGTCCCTCCTACTGGGCCCCGTTCCGCCCACGTAGATAAATACATCGTGATCCAGGTTGGAATAGAATGCATTTACTATCTGTTCTTCATCGTCCTTGCAAACGATCCTCTCAACAGAATGGGAATTTTTGGCGAACTCTTGTCTCAGATTGTCTCCTGAAACATCTGTTTCGTCTGTTCTAGAAGTCGAGACAGTAACTATGAGAATCTTAAGCTTCCTTTCAGGTCCTTCGCTGTGAACCATCCTTATCCTTCCTCTTTTCTAGCACTCTAACGCCTAGAATCTCTGTGGTGCTGTATTGGCCATCCTTGTCCTTTTCCAGATATTTTGTCATGTCCCAGATATTGAGGAGCATCGCATTAGTGCAGCTTAGGGCTTCCATCTCTACCCCCGTCTTGTAGTGGGCTTTTACCAGACACTTGACTTCGACTCCTTCATCCCTTAAGATCACCTCTGGAGTTACCGATTCGATTGGAATGGGATGACAGTGAGGAATGTTTAGGTGCGTCATTTTCGCACCCATGACTCCGGCCACTCTTGAAATTTCGAGAACGTCACCCTTCTTAACATTCTTGTTCCTTATAACTTGAACCGTCTCTGGTTTGAGTTTGATAAACCCTGCGGCACGGGCTTCCCTTAACACAACTGGTTTTTGATTAATATCTATCATGTTCGAGTATCTGGTAAGAATGAGGTTACTTATCTAAACGTTTTGCTATCCAGAAGTGATCCAGCCTCAGGTTTTATCTAAAAAACAATCGTTTGGTTTTGAGAAAGAATAATAGAATAAAAATAGGAAAAAATAAGAAACTGTTGGAAAGTGCGGAATACCTGACTAATCACGAAAAGAAGATTATTTTTCCTCCTCTAAGTATTGTGTTCCCAACGTTCCTATCTCCACTATCTCTTCCGTTTTGTATCCGCTGTAGAGTGACCAGAAGTAGAAGATCAGTGCTACGAATGCAACCACAATCAAGTCCAGAGGGAATGATAAGATCCCTATACCACCGAAAGAAGTTCCGCCGATGTAAGAGAGAATGACGAACACGATTACGAAAACTGGCACCCACATTCCTGCCTTAAGACTCTTCATAATTAGTCAGGTAT
>JAKBNO010000034.1 GCA_021831005.1 Thermoplasmata archaeon | reverse complement strand
CATACAGCATTTGGTGGTAACAGTTTAAACCCTTAGTTTCTTTGGAGTCTCCTTCTTATCGAATACCTTTCTTGGGATCAAGATACTGGCCCTGTTTCTCAGTCCTTTTGCTTCCTGGTCGAAGACTACCACGTGAGGAGAGCCAAGATGCTTTTGCACACCCATAAATTCTGTTCTAGCCATTTAATAATCCTACCTTTACTATTTAATTATGGACTTTATCGTTATATAATAAAATACCTATCGCATTCTTGGCAGATCAGGAACTGCATTGAACTTATCCCAGGCAAGGGTCTCAGGTTGAGATGCACAACAATCTTTGGCATCCCGATAATCTGCAGTACAAGGACAGGAGAATTCCAAAAGGTCAATGTTGAAGAAGTGAGATAGGGTAATAATGTCTTGTTTCGCAGCGAGGGGCAAGAGATGAACAAGGTGGTCAAAAACGTGTGGGTGATGAATGGATCAATACGGGCGCAGAGGGATTTGAACCCTCGACCTATGGCTTAGGAGGCCATTGCCCTATCCAAACTAGGCCATGCGCCCTCGCATCTTCCGTATATTTTCCACGTTTTAACTATTTCGAGCGAGAAGTCCCCTTCTGAAGGGAGGGGATGAGAGCGAGCAGAAAGGTATATATGTTGAAGAAATGTGTGAATTCGCAGGAGACAGAGCGCCATAAGGACATATAAGTTCAGGCTGTATCCATCTGCTGAGCAGGAGAAGACACTCATAAGACAGTTAAGCCTCTGCAGGGAACTGTACAACGCATTCCTGCAGCAGAGGATCTACGCACATAGGGTGGGTAAAAGAATCAACTACAACTATCAGCAGGATCAGATACCTGAACTTAAAGGGGGCATAATAGATTATAAGAATGTTCATTCTCAGGTACTGCAGGACGTTGCAAGGAGGATGGACGTGGCGTATCAGAATTTCTTCCGAAGAATCATGGAAAAGAAATCGGGGAAACAACAGAAAGCTGGATTTCCGAGGTTCAAGTCCCGGAACAGGTACAATTCCATCACCTATCCGCAGTCAGGATTCAGGATCCTCGATAACGGCCATGTATGGCTTTCAAAGATCGGCGAGATCAGAATGTTCATGCACCGCCCCATAACGGGAACTGTCAGGACACTCTCCGTGAAGAGAGATAATGTTGGCGACTGGTTCATAACTGTCACCACTGATCAAAATACAGACAACGTTCCCGATGCACAGTACGGGGAGCATCATCCTCACGACTTCGTAAATCCCATCGGAATCGACCTCGGTCTGAAGGCACTCATCACAACAAGTGACGGCAAACAGATCGAGCCTTCAAAGTTCTTCAGGAAATCGGAGAAGAAGCTCAAGAGGGCACAGAGGGATCTTTCACGGAAGGTGAAAGGATCAGTGAAGAGAGAAAAGGCAGGGAAGAGGGTCGCAAAGATCGACAGAAAAATACAGAGACAGCGTGACGATCATGCGCATAAGGTTTCTGTAGATCTGATCACAGGTCATGATCTGATCGTATTCGAGAATCTGAACATAGAAGGAATGATGCAGAATCATCATCTGGCAAAGAGCATTGCAGATGCATCATGGAATAAGCTGATACAATATACTACCTACAAGGCTGAAAGTGCTGGTAGGGAAGTGGTATTGGCGGATCCGAGAGGCACGTCGAAAACGTGTTCCCGTTGCGGATGGAAAAAGGGATCACTTAAACTGTCTGAAAGGACATTCAGTTGCGATTCCTGCGGTCTGATCATCGATCGGGATATCAATGCCGCTATCAATATCCGCAACAGGGGATTGATAAAAGTAGGGAGGGGCACTCCCGAATTCACGCCCGTGGAGATTGGAGCTCTACCAGCAATGGCAACTCCGGTCGTTGAAGCGGGAAGCCCCATCCGATAGGGTGGGGAGGATGTCACTATTTCCGCATAATTATACAATCTGATTTTATTTTAGGTCGTATAACCTTTTTTCCTGACAGTTTGGGTTCCATTCAGCTCTCTCATCACATCCGGTTATCCACTCCCGCAATTGTTTTTGAATACGGACGTTTTGGGGAAGGTAAGTTCAAAGTGCATTCCCATATTTCTCTTGGTCGCGAAGTATTAAAATCAATCAGCGATTATCCATTGTGCCAAAGTATTCTGAACTTCTTAGGGATGACCTAATCGAGTTCAGGGAGTATCAGGACAATATCGCACTGAAGTCCGTTGAGAAGAATACTTTGATAGTTATACCCACCGCACTGGGAAAGACCGTCATTGCAGTTATTGCACTTTCAATCCTGATTCAGGACGGTGGAAAGTGCATCTTTTTAGCACCTACTCGACCGCTAGTGCATCAACACGCCGCCAGCATAAGGAAATTCGTGAACCTACCGGAAGAAGAGATTATTGAGGTAACGGGAGAAATAAAGAAATCCTTGAGGAGGGAACTGTATCGAGCTGCAAGAGTGATCGTGTCTACCCCTCAAGTTATTGACAACGACTCTTCATTGTTTCTAGACATCAAGAACGAAGTCAAGGTCGTGATTTTTGATGAAGCACACCGCGCAATCGGAAATTACTCCTATGTAGAAGTTGCAAACTTCTTTTCCGAATCCAGAATCATCGCCACAACTGCGTCGCCGGGAGGTGATCGTGAGAAAATCGATCAGATAATCAAGAACCTGAGGATAACGGACCTGGAGATAAGGGACGAGAATTCGCCAGATGTGGTTTCTTACATAAAGGGAATTGATATTGAGCAGGTAAAGATCCCGACTCCACCAGGCCCAACCGAGATCATAGAACAGCTCAGGGAAATGCTCGGAGAGATTATAAAGAAACTCGAGTCGTTTTCCCTCACGATACAGGGGAGATCTAGGAAAGAACTCATCGCCCTTGGAGACTACATCTTCAGCCAGATAAAGAGAGGCAACAAGTACTTCTATTCGGCAGTGAGGATCAGGACCCAGGCGATTCTGATAGACTATCTGCTTGAATTTGCAGAGACTCAGGGAGTGTTGCCATTTTATTCTTATCTGCAGGAAATGAAGAGGGAGAACAGCAAGGCAAAGCAGATATTCGCTGATTCCAGGATGGTTGCTATTGAGAAGAAGGCGGAGAAACTTTCAACGGAGCCCCTCAATCTGCACACCCCAAAGATAACGAAAATAATTGAGATCCTGAAGGAACGCAGCAATGAAAAGGCGATCGTTTTCTGCCACTACAGGATAACTGCCAACATCCTCACCGAGATCCTGAAAAATGAAGGATATTCCTGTGAGAAATTTATCGGTCAGAGTTCGAGGAAAGATGGTAAGGGAATGACCCAGAAAGAACAGACCTCTACTCTCCAGTTATTCAGGGAGGGCATCATAAAGGTCCTGGTGGCGACACAGGTTGGAGAGGAAGGGCTCGACGTACCGGCAGCGGACACTGTGATTTTCTATGAGCCTGTCGCAAGCGAGGTAAGATCGATACAGAGAAGGGGCAGGACCGGAAGGTTCGGAAAGGGGAAGGTGTACATCCTGACGATGGAAAACTCGAGGGATTTATCTTATTACTATTCGGCAGGAAGAAAGGAGAAAAAGATGAAGAACATATTGAGGGACGGCAATAAGAACGTTCAGACGACCTTCGACAGTTTCCGTCCGACTTGAACCGGCCATATAATCACTCTCAGATTGAAAGCCGAAAAATAATTTAGTTTGGCGTAAATCTCCAAAATATAAGAATTAGAGGATTCTAAATGTATGACGAGATCATCAAAACGATAGTGGAAAAAGGAGGACTTACGAAGTTGTTCCTTGACTATGATGGTACTCTGGTTGACCTGGTCTCCCAGCCGGAAGACGCGGTACCACCTGTCGAACTTCTAGGCCTTCTGAAGGAGTTGAAGAAAAAGGTTCCCCTATATCTGATCACTGGCAGAGACCTTGATGGACTGTTGTCGTTCGTGGGGAGTGGATTCAATGTAATCGCAATGCACGGGTCCCAATTTATCAGTGAGACCGGAGAAGAGTGGTCTGTAGACAATTTTGAGGAGTACAAGAAGAGGACCCACGAGATGTCGATAAAGTACTCCCATCTAGAACGTGATTTCCCGGGACTCAGGGTGATTGACAAGGTGGGTGGATTACAGTTCCATTATTACAACGTCAAAAAGAGCGACTTAGAAAGTCTCGAAAGGGTCATTTCAAAGATATCTGAAGACGGATTCGAAATGTACAGTGGTAAGTACGTTTTCGAACTCAGGATAGAAGGAATGGACAAAGGGAAAGCGATGCGGCGATATGTGACTCGTGACGACTTCATATTGTTCGCGGGTGACGACAGGACGGATGAGGAAGCGTTCGTTGAATTCAAAGAGCATATCACGATAAAAGTGGGGAAGGGAGAGACTGCTGCAAAATTCAGGGTTGACTCCCCAGCAGATTTCAAGAAGCTGCTTACTGACCTAAACGAAAGCAAGGTAGAAGTGTTCAGGATGGAGAAATGAAATTTGAATCGATCGACGCAATGAATTCCAAATTGATTTCTTGCACCCGATGCGAGAGGATTACAAAGTTCAGGGTCGAAGTTGCAAACAGGGGATCCAGATTTCTGGGAGAAGAGTTTTGGAGCAAGCCTGTCCCAGGCTTTGGTAACTTTCATTCGAAGTTGCTGATACTTGGACTTGCTCCGGCCGCCACGGGAGGAAACAGGACAGGGCGCGTGTTCACAGGAGATAAGAGCGCTTCATTCCTTTTCTCTTGTCTGCACGAGGTGGGGCTTTCGAACAGATCGGACTCCGTTTCAAGAAATGATGGACTGGTCCTGGACGAGCTCTATATTACCGCTGCATTGAAGTGTGTACCGCCTGGCGATAAACCGACTCCGAACGAGCTGGAAAATTGCAGAGATTATCGTGAATTCGAATTTCAGAACATGGACAACCTAAAGGTGGTCCTTGCGCTCGGCAAGATCGCTTTTGATACGTTCAAGGGATACCTCAAGAGCAGAGGATTTGATGTGGCCGAGATGCGGTTCAAACAC
>JAKBNO010000111.1 GCA_021831005.1 Thermoplasmata archaeon | reverse complement strand
ATTTATCGGGGCGAACGCCCTGGATTATTCCGGGTATCCAGATTGCAGGCCGGAATATTTCGACTCCATCAACAAAACATTCAACTTGGCAACAAAAAAGACAGTCGAAGGCGGAAAAATTGAAGTCGAGGCCCCACTATTGAGATTTTCTAAGGCAGACATCGTGAAGTTGGCCCACAGTCTTAAAACGCCTTTGGAACTCACTTGGTCGTGCTACAACGGAAAGGAGAGAGCCTGTGGAGTCTGCGATTCCTGCAAGCTTAGGCTTAAAGGTTTCATGGAGGCGGGATTTGAAGACCCAATCGAATATGAAAACCTACCAGATTTCTACACAGATTATTTGAGGAAAAAATAGGTTCAGGTATTCTTTGACTTGCCCAAGGCAAAAACAATTAATCTGAATTATACTGACGAAGTGTGATAAAGGATCTTGAAATTACCACGATTGAGGGCAGACGATTCGCTCCAGTCGATAACAGACCACAGGAAGTTAGAATAGACCAGAATCTGACCATAGTCGATGTCAGAAGGGAGAATGATTCTTCTCGGATAATCTACAAGTTCACTTCATCCTTTTCAACCCTTGGAACCATCTCGCTCGAAGGTTCATTACTTTATCAGGGTGGAGAGGAGATAGAAGTCAAGTGGAAGAAAGACAAGTCGCTTCCGGAAACAGTTGCAAATGAAGTTCAGACCGCAATATTCTCCTCGTCCGTCATCGAGAGCATCTTGATAGCCAGGGATTTGAGACTTCCTCCACCTATCCCGATGCCTACACTTCAAAAAAAGAAGGATATAATTGGGTTCGGATAGCGTTTAATCCTTAACTCTTTGATCGATTTCTAGGATTATACTTTAGAAAGTCAGTATTCTCTCCATCTGTGCCCACAGTGTGTACACGTATAGAATCGCGTTTCCGGTTCATCCGCCGCCCTAGTCTGCATAGCTTCCCAGTAGACTCCGAACTCGTTGCACTTTGGACACTGAACCGTCTTGTCTATTGGTAGATTGATTTCCTCCTTTTCCACTACAATTGTCTCCTTCCTCTTTCCCTTTTCGACGATCCCCTTCTTCTCTTCCTCTTTGATCTGGACTGTGTTTCCACACTTCCTGCATACCCAAACTTCTCCTTTTGGTAACATCATTGATCCGCATTTAGAACAGAACACTAATTCCCAAAGTTATATTAAATAAATACATTTTCCTGAGTTGAGCGTTCCTTACGTAAAAGTTCATCAGTCAGGCGCGAAGAAAGAAATCGAGAAACTGAAGGCAGCGGGAGAGCTGTTGAACCATTACAGGATCAGGAGAGAAGGCGAATGGGTCCTCATTCCGGTGAAGCATTCTGATTCGACTGGAGATTTTGAAGAGAATGTTGACAGCAAGATGGCACACGTTGGGAGTTTCGAAAGAATCGCAGACTTTTTTGTCATAAAGGAAAGAGAAGGTTGGGAGAAAATTCTGGAGGAGCTGAAAGAGAAGCAGAGCCCACGTGCAATCTTCTTGGACAACGGGGTCGAGGGATCTTTCAGAATTAGGAAACTGAAGAGGATTGACGGAACTGGAAAGCCGTCAGGAATTCACAAGGAGAACGGGTTCAGATATGTCGTAGATCTCGAAAAGGCATACTTCTCGCCACGTCTTGCTGGATTGAGGAGAGAAATAACTGAAAGCGTTCAGAACTCCAAGAGTGATGGTTTGATAGTTGACATGTATTCTGGGATTGGACCCATATCAATCCCTCTTCTCAAAGGAAACAGTAGAGTCCTTTCAATCGACATCAATCCGGAGGCAATTAGACTGCTTTCTCAAAACACGAAACTCAACAAGGTGAGAGGCTGGGCAATGGTTGCAAATTCAAACGAGATATTCGAATGTCTTAAAGGTACTGATCAGGTGATCATGAACAATCCGACACAACCCCTATCCGTCTCCCAAAACATAATAAACAAACTCAGGGAAGGAACGCTAATCCACTTGACACACATTTCCAACCGCAGAGACGACGTGGTATTTGAAGGGGTTGATGTGCTCCAGAGCAAGATAGTACACGGTTATTCACCCTCTTCCAACCTGAATTATTTCAGAATGCGAAAGAAGTAAACGATTTATTCTCTTTAGCCATTGTCGTAACAATGCCAAGGCAGGGATTCTTCAATTCAGTCCTTTCAGGAGTAAGGGAGAGATACGAACAGAGTCTCCTTGAGGACGTAAAGAAGGACCCGCTGCCAAAACACATTGCCGTCATAATGGACGGCAACAGGAGATTTGCAAAACAATTGCACGAATCGATCGATAAGGGACATCTGCTGGGAAAGGAGAGACTTGAAGACTTCCTTGACTGGGCTTATGATATAGGCATAAAAATTGTGACAGTCTACGCATTCTCAACAGAGAATTTCAAGAGGGATTCTGAGGAGATAGAGTATCTGATGAATCTATATGCAAACAGCTTTAACGATCTTATCAAGGATGAGCGAATTAACAAGAACAGAATAAAAGTAAGGCTCATCGGTAAGACGGAGCTCCTCCCGGAATCTTTAAGGGAGGCTGCAAGGAAGGCCGAAGAGTTCACAAAGAATTTTGAAAAATATCTGCTGAACGTCGCAATCGCATACGGAGGAAGAGAAGAAATACTCGACGCAATAAAGAAAATTTCAAAGGAAGTGAAGACGGGTAGCCTTGATCCAGAAGACATAAACGAGAAGCTGATTGAAAAGTACCTCTACACTGGGGAAATTGAAGATCCTGACTTGGTAATAAGAACATCCGGTGAAGAGAGGATAAGCAATTTTCTACTGTGGCAGTCGGCTTACTCTGAGCTCTATTTCACAGACGTGTATTGGCCAGACATCACTAAGCTAGACCTTCTGAAGGCAATAAGGGATTATCAAAAGAGACGGAGGAGGTACGGGAAATAGTGCCTATTCTGGGTATAGATGATACCGATTCTAAAACAGAGATGTGTACCACCTATCTCACAATCGAGATCTTGAAGAACACCAGTCTTGACCTGATCGGATACCCCAAACTGGTGAGATTGAATCCAAACATTCCTCTGAAGACAAGGGGAAATGCCGCCATTTCCCTCACTCTCGGTAGAGGCGAAGGAGAGAAGTCAACGATAGGGATGATCAATGACGATGAAATTCATTCTTTTGCACGCTTCCGTGACGAAAAACTTGATATTGACGTTATGTCAGTAATAGAGAAATTTTCTCCCAAGGACCCGGATACAAACCCCGCCATGCTAATCAACAGTGAGAAGAATGATGAAATGTTCTACTGGGACGCTGTAAGGGAGTTCGTCGAGTATAAGAGCGTCATAGCAGCTGCAAAGGGAGATTTCAGAACGATTAATGGGGACATAGGAATCGTCGGGGCAAATGCTGCGATTTCCTGGCCCGAGAAAAATCCAACTTATGAACTGATTGCTTACCTAGATAAAGGAAAATGGATGGGCGAGCATTTCGTGGATGATTCTAGCTCACAGCTCATTGAAAGAGAGTTCAAGGATACCTTTGATAATTTTGATTTTAGGAACAATTACAATGCCATAAGACCCACAACAAAGACTCCGGTACTTTTTGGGATCAGGGGTGTCGATCCAATCAAGCTGAACGGACTTGAGAAGTATGTCAAAAGCGAACCCTACACTTCATATATAATATACAAAACGAACCAGGCCACGGATGACCACCTTGTTGAGCGTTCGATCGGTGAATCCGCAATTTACAATTCATCCATCATCAGAGGATTCGTTTCATCTGGGCCAGTCTGGAACAGAGGGGGTGTCCTTACATTCGAGATTACATCGAGTGGAGACAGCATAACGGCAGTGGCAATGGAACCAACAAAGGAGTTCAGGACGGTGCTCTCTGAATTGAAGAAGGGAGATGAAGTGAGAGTGTACGGTGGCATTACAAAAGTGGGTTTCATAAATATCGAAAAGATTGATATCGTATCAGTATCCAGAATCAAAGAGGTGAGACCGCCTGTGTGCTCCAACTGTAAAACGAGGATGGAAAGCGCGGGTAGAAGCGCTGGATTCAGATGCAGAAAGTGCGGCGCTAAAAGCAAGATTGGAGAGACGAGAGAAGAAAAAAGGAGAATCGCACCTGGATTCTATGAGGTACCAATCATAGCCAGAAGACATCTTGCGAGACCTCTTAAACTGGGAATTGTGAAATGATCTGCATTACCGGAACTCCTGGAGTTGGAAAATCTACCATATTGAAAGAGATGGTCAAGAGAGGATACGAAGTTTCGGAGTTTGATACTCTAATCAAGGATTGTATAATTGAAGAGAAAGACGGGGAAAAGATTGTTGACGAAATCTGCCTTAAAAACATAAAGGAAGATGGGGTGTTCTTCGGCCATCTATCTCACTACGCAGGATGCGATTCAGTAATTGTATTGCGATCTCATTTGAAGGATATCGAGGACCGACTAAAGAAAAGGAATTACTCGAAATCAAAGATCATGGACAATATCGAAAGCGAAGCAATTGATCTGATTGGATCTGAAGCGGAAGAGCTCCATCCTGGAAATGTCCAGGAGATACTGAATTCAGATGTTGAAGAAACCGCCAATTTCGTAGAAAATGTAATTAAAGGGAAAAAGTCTACGAGTCTGAAAATTGATCTGACGGAGGAAATACTAGAATGGTACTAGACAAAGCGAGGGATAGATCTGCCTTCCTGGTAGATGGGGTCGCTTCTAGACTCGAGAACGTTAATCCGAACTCCATAACTTTGATATCGTTCTTTTTTGCCGTACTCTTCGCAGTTTCGTACTACGTGGCCTCTTCGCGCTATTTCGAATTTCTGATCGTTGCTCTTGTTCTATTAATCGCCTCTTCATACCTCGATGCGCTCGATGGAGCTGTCGCCAGAAAATTCAAGAAGGAATCGAAGAAGGGAGATTTCCTTGACCATCTACTGGACAGATATTCAGATTTTATCATTTTATTTGGAATGACGATCAGTGTATTCGGAAACCTTTATTTTGGAATAATTGCGATAGCCGGGACTTTTCTAAGTA
>JAKBNO010000116.1 GCA_021831005.1 Thermoplasmata archaeon | reverse complement strand
GCCTTATTTACTACCTTGACCAGATTTGACAGGAATTCCTCTTTATTGAAAATCATTGAAACCAACGCTTCCTGGACATCCCAGACGATTAAGGCGCTCTTCTCTCTCTTTACCATACCCTGCAAATTTTGAAACATGTGAACGAGATTAGTTTTTGCCCAAATAATTTTTTACTTTGATCTACAGGGATCGGGTATTAGAATTCTAAGTTTGAATTCAACTTTAGAGAAGTCAAGAAATCGACAAAATGTCTTTTATTACTACTGAACTGAACCTCCAATGAAGGATGCGAATTCTGGGCCAATCAAGAACGGGGAAGTGGCTGGTCTTGGGACTCGAAAACTCGCAAAGTCTGCCCTTGTGGAGCAGATATGCAATTTCATACGTTCCAACCCTTCAGAGGATGTTTCCCTTCCGGGTTTGGAAGATAAATTCAAGGTCAACCGTTTCACCATCCAAAAGACATTCAAGGAAATGATGGGAATATCTCCCAGGAAATATGCCGAAGAGTGCAGAATACAGCTACTTAAGAAAAATCTGAAGGACAACGTGCCTATCCCTAAAGCAATTTATCAAGCTGGGTACAATTCTCATAGTTGGCTGTACGAAGAGCCTTCTTCCAAACTGGGGATGACCCCAACCAGTTATAGAAAGGGTGGGGAAGGGACAACTATAATGTACCTCATCTCGAAATGCAAACTTGGATTTCTCCTTGTTGCGGAGACCGAGTTCGGCATATGCTCCCTGAGCCTCGCGGATGATGAAAAGTCACTCGTAGCACATCTTAGAAGGGAATACCCTATGGCTTTGCTGGTTCGTTCAGAACGCGTGAGACGGAGACTGAAGTCTGTGCTGGAATACTTCGAAGGTCAACTCTTGGATCTGCCACTAGATATTGACGGAACGGAATTCCAGAAGAGAGTTTGGTCTGCCCTCTTGAGGATCCCATATGGAGAGACCCGGTCGTACCACGAAGTTGCGGAGATGATAGGGGAACCCAAGGCGGATAGGGCTGTGGCAAACGCATGTGCTTCCAATCCCGTTCCTTTGATCATCCCTTGCCACAGGGTGATTCGTAAGGATGGAGGCCTAGGTGGCTATGGTCTTGGAATTGGGAGGAAGGAGTTTCTGCTAAAGATGGAGAAGGCAAACTCAGGGGTGAGATGAATCAGCGAAGAGAGCACGGCACTTACGAATTCACAGAAGATTGATCTGAGAAAAGAGAAGTCCAAGGTTTCTAGGATAATCGGAGTGTACGGGGTACTTGTGACCCTCAGCATCATCTGGGGCATTGCCTTTGTTGCAATTAAAATTCTGGAACCGATGATCAGCCCTGTCAACCTGACCCTTCTCAGATGGTTCATTGCAAGTTTAGGTTTTTTAGCATTGCTTCCAGTGTATGGAAGACTTAAAACTCGCATCAGCCTGAGAGACATTCCACGACTGATTCTTGTTTCTTTTGCAAACGTCGTTGCCTACCATCTGACAATTAATTATTCTGAAGGGAGCATCGGAGCTGGGCTCGAAACTTTGCTGGTCGCATTAGGTCCGATATTCATCGTTGTACTTTCCACTATATTTCTAAAGGAAAAACATGGCAGAGTCATATACGCCGCAATAGTGCTCGCATTAATCGGTGCTTTGATCCTGTTTTTCGGAACTTTAAAGACTAGCGGAACGAGCACCATTCCTGGTATACTCGAGGGTATAGGGACTGCACTTTCGTACGCAACCTTTGCAGTATTTGCGAAGCCTCTCATTCCCAAGTTTGGAGCTAAAGCGCTGACCATTTGGGTCGGTCTGATCGGAACGGCGATGCTCTTGCCTCTCATGTCGGGGAGTTTCATCGCACAGGTCTCCCGGTTACCTCTATCAGGATGGGTGGCGATCCTCTATCTTTCACTCCTGAGCACGGTCTTCGGATATATGCTGTTCTACATAATGATCGAGAAAGGAGGAGTGGCAAAAGTTTCCGTTCAACTCTATCTCATTCCAGTGGTTGGAATAGTTGGCGGAGTTCTAATACTGGGTGAAACAGTGAGCGTTTACACCATAATTGGAGGAGCTACGATGCTCGTAGCTGTGGCACTGACAACGGTGAAGTGGAAAGTCAACGGAGAAAGAAATAAGGAAAGAAGCTTGAGAAACTGAACCCCTACCTGATTTTCATTATACTCACTAGGAAGGCAGAAGTGATTAGAAAGGATAGCATCAGAATACCTGGACCGATGAGCCCTCCGCTTGCCGAGTAAAGATCGCCGATTATTAAGGGACCGACGATCCCTGCAGAATAGAAGAATATGACTGCAATCCCATACTCTGAACCAATAAATTTCGAAGAGACGAGCTGAGGAGGAATTGCGTTAAGCATGGTCCCCAACATGTAACTTGTCAACCCTATCACAATACTGAGCAGTATCAGGGAATCTATTCCCCTTGCGAATACAAAGAGCAGAATCGCAATTGCTTCCGCGAGGGCGGGATAGATGAAGACCGGCTTGCTCCTCTTGATCAGAGATGCTATGTATCCCCCCAGCATCGCGCCAAAGATGCCTGCAATTCCGATCAAAGAGGTGACCGAACTGGACAGCAGCACCGATCCTAACCCCTTGTTGTTCATTAACCACGCGACCCAGTAAGTCGTAATTGTCATAAGCGGAATGAAACCAAGGATGAGCGCAATATTGAATTTCCAAACTTCCTTATTTTTCACTACTCCGTCTATGAAATTGCTCCCGTTTTTGGAGTTCGTTTGATTTGATTGGTTGGTCGTTTCTTTTACCGGCCCCGACTTAACCAAAGCAGCAACAAGCAGAAGGCAGGCTATAGTGATAATGATTCCTGCGAATACTGCCGTTCTCCATCCTGCGCGAGAAACAATTGCTCCAGCAAGAATTTCTCCCCACGCGATTCCTATCGGTAGGCATGCGCTCCATAGTCCCATTGGAATCATTCTTTTTTGTGGAGCGAACCACTGGACGACGGAGGTAGCCCCGCCGATCCCTATGATTGTTCCACCCAATCCGATGATAAATCTCCCGATCAGAAATTCTGGAAAGTCTATTGAGATGAAGGAAACGAGCCAACCGATCAGCAAGAAGCCTTGTCCAAATACTGTCGCTTTTTTTAGACCCCATCTATCTACGATCATTCCCCCGGGGAAGGCGAAAATGGCTGCACCCATGAACATAACCGTTGCCGTAAGAGATGCGGTGGTTTCTGATACGTTGAATTGCGTTGAGATGGGAACAAGGATTGGAGAAATGATTGCATAAGCGTATCCGAAACTTCCCATGTAACCGATAATGGCAGCTACAAGAACGACGTAACCACGTTTGCTCAAAGATTCTGCCATAGTAAATTTCGAACCTCAACGATTACTGGAACTCCATCTGAATTTCGATGGAGTATTTACAAAATTGCCTCCCCTCTTTTTCTCAATCAAGAGTGCTAATTAACACGGATCGACAGTAATACCAACACGAAGTTGAGCCGGTGGAATTAACCTTATTAACAATCTTCGCTTTGATTCCTGTAATGGAAATAAGGACCGGCTGTTCAGGCTGGAGCTATGGTCAGTGGGTCGGACCATTTTACCCACCGGGTACGAAATCCTCTGATTTTCTTAAGCTGTATTCTAGGATTTTCGATCTGGTGGAGATTGATTCGAGCTTCTATGGGATACCAGAAGCGAGCACAGTGGAGAAATGGAAGAGTTCTGTGCCATCGAATTTTTCTTTCACCGCCAAGATGCCCCAGACGGTGACTCACGATCTTCGACTAAGAAGTGCGGTCAACGAGGCGAGGAGTTTTATCGACGCCATCGGCAAGCTAGAAGAAAATCTTGCAATGATCCTGATCCAACTCCCCCCTTCACTTTCTTTTCAGGAGGGATACAAGAATTTGAAATCCCTTGTCGAGGAGTTGCCTTCCGATTTTAGGTATGCGGTGGAGTTCAGGCACAACTCGTGGTTTGTAGACGATACTTTTTTTACACTGAGGGAGAACAAGGTGTGCCTTGCGTGGGCGGAGATTCCCTATGCAAAAGTTCCGCCGGTCATCACTACGGATTCCGTATATCTAAGACTGGTAGGCGATCGAACGATCAACGAAGAAGAATTCGGGAAAGTATTAAGGGATAGGTCCAAGGAAATTGAGTACTGGGCAAAAGAAATGAAGGGAAAGGAAGAGATGATCAAGCATGCGTATGTCTTGAGCAACAATCATTTCCAGGGTTTTGGACCTGCAACCGTCAATCTGTTCAGGAGAGTATCGGGACTGGAACCGGTCGATTGGACCGTTAAGACGGGTCAGACGACTCTATTTTGAGTCACGATCTGGGAATGACGAGGTTGAGATTTTTTATCCAGGTGTGTCACGCGGTACGGACAAATCATAACACGACTTGGTTGAAGAGCGGTCCAGCCCTTACGTTTCCGTCTTCATCGTAAGGTACGATGCCTCTCGAAGCAATCTTGAAGTGGAATGGATTCGTGTTGTACCCTCCTCCATTCATCTTGACAATCGATGCCTTTTTGACTTCTGACTCTGGCTCATCCATTTCCAGTTTGATGAGACCGGAAACGAAGAATTCCTCCATGCCAAAAACACTCACGTCACTCTTTCCAGTGCCACTGGTCACGAACATATAAGTCTGTGGAATCGGAAGAACCTTGAAGAACTGACCAAGGAAATCACTGTCTGCGACGAGCAGGGGAGTGATAGGATCGATGACCAGTCTTGTTACCTCATACTCCGCTACCAGGGTCTTTATCTGTCCGATCAGTGTGCGTATGTAATTATTCCTTGACCAAAAGTCTGTGGAGATATCTGCCTTCATTTTTAGGATTCTGTTTGAGATCTCCAGTACTTCGATTGCACCACTCTTGTAATACTGCTTGAATCCGTAAGAGAATGTTCCCACGTGGGAAATGAAGTCTCTGCCAGTCATATCGGTGAGAATCACCATTCCCTTCTCACCCTTCTTTGCGCCCTCCACCAAGAATTGTGAAATAAGTGCCGTCTTGCCTGTCCCGGGAGCGCCAGAAATCATGTATATGCTCCCTTTCTTGATGAGCCCGCCCAGGTTTTCATCCAGTTGGTTGACCCCGAATATCACTGATTTTTCTTTATCGTACGCTCTCTTTATCACGGAAATATTGCATATTCGTGTCAAATTCGATTCGGTCTTTGAAAGGTCCCTATCTAGTATGATCGCCTTCTGCTGTACCCCGCAGTCCCTTGAGTTGGCATTGAATTCCATTATGTCACTGACTAGATCTTCGGAAGTGTCCGTTAGAATTGCTATCTTGTTCCGATCATCATTCCTTTCAGTCAATATAACGTTAAATTTGTGCTGAAGTCCAGATTTCCCCGTCAAGGCCACATTGATCTTATAAGTAAAGTCCTCATCAAAGGAAAACTCCTGAGCGACCTTGTAGATGTCCATCTGTTCTCCAGAGTTCATTTTTTGACTTACCTGACCTGGGTTTAAATGATTTGCGTATTTAAAGATTCTTGGATTGTGACTTGAAATCAGCGCGATTTTGTCTTTAGAAGCGACGCGATGAATTCGTCGTATTGCTGAAGATAAATTGGTTCAAATTGTCCAGAGATGAGAGAAACATTTCAGTATGATTCGTATACGCATACAACTCTCATGGTTTTTTTATCTGAACGTAGTTTCAATACTTTATAGGTAGTGTAATTACCGAGAACGTCCCCTCTTCTTTGGCTTTCCAAAAGTGCAAGAGGCTACCCTTTTTACTTCCTGATTAACGCCTATCTGTCTCTGACACCACAATACATTCCTCTCGGATAGAGCATAATCGTTTCCGCTATGATTGCTGACTTGGTTATTTGGTTCCTAACTTCCCTTGCAATATTGTTGGTTGTCAAAATATTAATTTACAAAACGTTGTAACTAAGAAATGATTGTCAATTCGACAATCATATTTTCCCTTATTACGGCGATAGGTTCTACCAACTGAAGGAGATAATCGAGATACTCGAGGAACACAAGGAAGAATTTGATGTTGTTATGGATGTTTTCAGGACTTCCTATAAAGAATCATAGATTTTCTGTTTTCGTTGAACACGGCCCACCAGAAAAAACTTTAAGTAGGTCATGAGGTATAATCGGTAGATCTTAAGTGCTCACGGACAAGGAATCATTAAAAAAGATGACCAAATATTCTGCGCTTACTCTTGTTATAGCACCGTGGATTCTATTTCTGATATGTTATCTTCTCAATCCACAGTGGGTACTGACACGCGATGCACTGAGCAGTTTTGGAGATCCGTCCTTTTCTAAATTCCCGTGGGTCTATAACGTTGGTCTGGGCATAATCGCAATCGTCATATGGGTAATGTCCTTAGGGATCGTTGCGACTTCAGAGAAAAAGATGCTAGTCTTTGGAGGTGCGTTCTGGTTCGTTGCCGGGATCTTCCTTTCACTGATCGGCATATACCACAGTGGCACCTATCCTCACGATTTTGTGTCAACATATTTCTTTGTACAGGCGGCTCTTGCCATGGTATTCATGGGCATAGGTTCTTTCACTGCTCAGGATTTTACCGGAGCCATCACACCAATTAGTCTTGCGATTTTGATGCCGCTTGGTGACCTTCTCATACCTTTCCCCTCCTCTGCAACGACAGAGATTTTTGAGATAGCATTAATAGATGCATGGGTTTTATTCTCGCTATTTCATGCCACGAAATCAGCGCCCGTAGCCAGCTTGGCGAGTAAAGAGAAAAGTAAACCACTCTCGAGATTTAAATCCATAACGGTATGGTTATTAGTCGCAGTTTTCACCTCTCTTCTTGGATTGGTAGTTTTCCTCGGTTTGTAACCTTTTAAGTTTCAATTTAGTACAAGTGGATTTGTTGATTCGACAATTTCGGGAAGCAATAAGATCCGGAGTGATGAAATCTTACATTCACTGGAAGGGTGAAGGAATGTCAAATTACATTTTCTTAAGGAGAGGGCTCTGAACCTTCAAATCCTGAACCAATTGTTATGGACTATGGGGATTTAGCCCTTAAGATCAACCGTTTGAATGGGTTGATCATAGGAGTAGATCAGAAGACGACCTGAGCAGCGAGCTACTCTCCCGAGCATATCACTTTGATGCTATCACATCTATTTCTATGAGAACTCCCTCTGATGCAAAACCAGTCACGAGAGTCGTCCTAGCAGGAGGATTTTTAGGAAAGTACTTGCCAAACAAATCATTCATTTTGTTAAAATCACCTTTGTATGCGAGGTAAACTGAAAATTTTACTACATTCTCCAGGGTGCAACCAGCGGCCTCCAACACTTTCTTAATCTTGTCGATTGCATTCTCAAACTGCTGATCAAAGTTCAGTACTGCGTTCGAGACCTGCCCAGTCTGTCCCGACAGGAATATGAAGTTCCCTGAAACTATGGCATGAGAGTATGGACCACCCTTGGGGATATTGTCGATATTTATCGCCTCATTCATAATCCATTAGTACGTTTCTGGATATTTAGTTCTTTATAGACTCGTCGGAAGAAAGATCAAGATCCGGATTGTAGCAACTGAAAGAAACCTGAGATTATTTTCTTCAGTCCTGTGATTCACAGTTCCACAACATTCGTCTCTAATCTAGAAACATCGAATACAATATCGTCATTACGGATGTTACAGTCACCAGCGTGGTCGACTCCTATGACTAGAATTTCTTCGCTTCACTCTGTTTCCGTTGTGCCCTTTTTGTCTTTCATTGGGCATATCACTCTTGTTGGGCATATGATGTCGATGAGAGATTACTTTGAGGTTTTTGAATGGCTCTATATCGACCTCTACTCTTTTGATCTCTATGTTGGCCCTCTTCTTTATTCCTGCAATCAAGACTCTTTGGGAGTCGTTGATTATGGTGAACGCCCTTCCCTCCTTTCCCATTCTTGCGCTTCTTCCGATTCTGTGGATGTAAGCAACGGGATCGTCGGGTGCATCGTAATTTATTATGTCTGTAATTTCTGGAAAATCAAGACCTCTTGCTGCAACGTTGGTTGCCACTAACACGTCTTCCCCATTTCTGAAGGCATTGAGCGCTCTTTCCCTTTCTGCTTGTGATTTTCCACCGTGGAGGAGCGAAACGCGAAGTCCTCTTTCTTTCAATGTTCCGGCGATTCTGTCAGCCATGTTCTTCGTGTTTGCAAATATGATAGACTTTTTAGGTTCGTATTCCGAATAGTATGCCATCAAGAGTGGAAATTTGTACTCTTGCTGGACAACACCATAAAGGTGAGACACGTTGCCAACTATCTCCTGCTTTTCATCTCCAACTATGACGTTCTTTCTTTCCTTATTCATGAACTTTGCCGCCAATCCCACAATTTCTTTAGGCATTGTTGCAGAAAAGAGGAGTACTTGTTTTCTTCTAGGAGTATGAGATAATATGATTTCTACGTCGTCAATAAACCCCATATCGAGCATGACATCTGCTTCATCCAGCACCACAAATTTCAAGTCATTTAGGCGGAGCTCTCGTCTTTCTATAAGATCTAGAACCCTTCCTGGAGTCCCGACTACGATGTTTGCATCATTTCTCAGGGCACTTATCTGCATGCCCATTGATGCACCGCCATAGACCGTAACAACTTTCTTTTTATAGACGGCCCCTATCTTTTTGGCCACCTCAGACACCTGAAGGGTAAGCTCCCTCGTAGGTGTTATTATTATCGCTTCAAGCAGATTACTCCTTCCTAACATGTTAATTATAGGTATTAGAAATGCTCCTGTCTTACCAGATCCCGTCTTGGATCTTACCGATACGTCTTGTCCATCTAAAATCAAGGGGATGGTGATCTCCTGAACTTCAGTCGGATTCAAAAAACTCATTTTGTTAAGGGAAGAGGTGAGTTCAGTCCTTATTCCCAGTCCTTCAAATTTCATCTAATTATACCAGCACGTAATGTCGACATGGTTATTGAGCTTACTGCTTATTGAATAATCGCGACAATTCGCGTAAATTTTCCTCCACCATGAATTCATTTACCGTCGAAAAGGAGATCGAAGTGGGGAAGCACGTGCGCTTCACTGGTGACAGATTTGAAAGGAAGTGGTAAAGTTAGAAACGAAACCGAAGGAGGGAAAAATGGAGTCATGGATCCGGAGGACTATGGACCATCAGTAATGGACTGGCGGGGATTTGAACCCCGGGCCTCCTCCATGCCAAGGAGGCGATCTTCCGCTGATCTACCAGCCCTCGTCGTTAACTTCACAAAGATATTAAATTATTCCGCACCGACCAGACACTATAAATTTATAGCGTCTGATACTAACACCTCAATGGGGAACTTCGTTAGTGATTTCGTAATCATGACAAAGCCTCGAGTTTGGGTTTTCCTGTTGATTACAGGAATAGCAGGCGAAGTATTCTCATTGAGCATTTTGAGAAGCCTGGACATTGGAGGATTTTTCTACGTCACGATTTATATTGCCTTGGGACTGATGGGCTCAGAATCTATCTCGAACTACTTTGACCTCTCGATCGATAAGAAGATGAAGAGGACCATGAACAGGGCTCTTCCATCTGGGAGAATGAGCCCCAGAGTAGCTCTCTATGGTGGACTAATTCTGGTTGCGATTACGCTAATAATGGCAATTTTCAGATCGGTTCTGTCATTTGCATTCATGGCGACTGGAATCTTTGACTATACGATCATCTATTCAATGCTCACGAAGAAGCGAACTTCTTGGAACATTGTCCTTGGATCGTACTCCGGAGGAGCCCCGTTACTTGCAGGATTTTATGCATTTTCCTCTTCCTACAATGTGGTGGCTGTTCTGATGTTCCTGACCATTTTCATCTGGACTCCGCTACACATTTGGTCTCTCTCCATTCGTTACAGGGACGATTACGCCACAGCAGCAGTACCGATGCTCCCGGTGAACAGGACGACGAGGGAGTCTATGAGAGTCCTTTTTCCTATTGCACTCTTTGCCGCGATAATTACCATCCTGACTGGATTGGAATTTGGATACTATTTCAGTTTCTACATAGGTCTGGTAATATTTCTGGTCTATCTGATTCTTGGAGTTTCACTGCTAATTTCATACTTCAGGGCACTCACCGACCCGGACAAAAGAATAATGAAGCTGTTCGTCTCAACCAACATTTTCATAGGAATATTTTTCGCGTTCATCGCAGTATTTTCCATCCTCATCCCATTCATAGGTGTCGTTAGATGAGGACTGAACTTGTCTATCTCAAGGACTCGTATCTCAAAGAGCTGGATGCCAAAGTTGTCCAGATCGGAGATGGAGTGATTCTCGATAGGACCATATTCTATGCAGCTTCTGGTGGGCAGCCTTCTGACTTCGGTAAGATGGTTGGACCTCTTACATATGAGGTGAAGGATGTCACAAAGCAGGAAGAAATAGTCCACAAGACTGATCTTCTTCCACCAGTGGGTGAGAAGCTCAAACTCTTCATCGATTGGGACAGAAGATACAAGCTCATGAAACAGCACACCTCAATTCACGTTGTTTCATCGATTGCGATGAGGGAATTCGATGCGATGATAACGGGCAACCAGATCTATCCGGAATATTCCAGGATAGACTTCAACTTCAAAGACTGGAACAGTGACATCTCCCGTTTGCTGCAGAAGAGGGTCAACGAAGAGCTGCTCAAGAACCAGGATGTTTCTGTTCTCTCCATGAAGAGGGAGGAGATACTGAATATGGAAGGAGCCTTGAAGGTCGATTTGAGACTATTGCCACCCACCAGCATTCTCAGAGTCGTAAAGATTGGGGATGTGGACATCCAGCCCGATGGGGGTACGCATGTAAAGAACACTTCTGAGATCGGAGAGATAGAGATTTACAAGATAGAGAATAAAGGAAAGAACAACAAGAGGATGTATTTCTCAATTCATAGATGAAAACCGGAGAAGAATCCCTTCTCGTTCTTGAACTGTTCCAACAGCTCCCTCTGTTTCTTCGATATTTTCTTTGGCAGGGAAACCTTTGCACGGAGGATCACATCTGAGTTGCCTCGACCGCTTTTCTTAGCGATCCCCTCACCCTTGAGGACCAGCCTTTCTTCCGGTTGGGTACCTGCCGGAATATCTATTTCCTTCTCGCCTCTCAGGAGTGAAACGTTCATTTTTCCCCCCATTATTGCATCTGTAAAATCTATCTGAATGTCTTTCTCGAGGTCGTCGTGCTCCCTCCTGAACTCCATATAATCGATGTCGAACTTGATCCTCAGATCTCCCGAACCTCCCGGCCTATAGTTTCCCTTGTCCCTGAGAATATAGATTTCTTCTTCGTAGATCCCTGCGGGTGGCGAAATCTGTATGTTGTCCTTCTTCCTGGTGTACCCAGCGCCAGAACAGACGTGACATACCTTCTCCGGGATCTTCCCCCTTCCGTTGCAGCTCCTGCAGACCTCCGTAGTCCTGAAGAGAATGAACCCCTGATTAGATGCTCTTTCGACGTACCCTCTTCCCCTGCAGGTCTGGCAGGTCAGCAACTTCTTGGTCGCAGAGCCTGTTCCATTGCACTCGTCGCACTTCATTTCCCTGAAATAATAGACTTCAATCTTTTCGTTCCTGGCGATTCTCCTTATGTCGATAGGGATCTCCACAAATGCATCCCCACCTCTGAGTTCTCTCTGTTGCGTTGAGTAGCCGCCTCCGGACGGATTGCCGAACCCCCCTCCGCCGAATCCAAACTGTGAGAATATATCCCCAAAGATGTCCTGGATGTCCTGATAGTGATGGAATTGGTTCCAGTCAAATCCTCCTTGGAACTTGACTCCCTCTTCGCCATATTGATCAAACCTGGCCCTCTTCTGATCGTCCATGAGCACTTCGTACGCTTCGCTGATCTCCTTGAATTTCTCCTCAGCTTCTTTCTTGTTCTGGGGATTCAGGTCAGGATGATACTTCTTCGCTAGCCCCCTGTATGCCTTCTTGATGTCATCCTTGGAAGCCTTCTTGTCTATTCCCAGAACGGCATAATAATCCTTGCCCATTCAAATCAGAAGTTCATTGTTCTTTATTTTCTTTATCTTCGTGAATCTCAGTCTCACCGGGACTCTGATCGGGGGGCGTTTCACCCTCGGCCTGAGGCTGTGGCTGCTCTTCGCTCTTGACGTTCTTGTACATGTGCTCTCCAATCTTCTGTATCTCTTTCGTCAGGACATCCATCTTCTCCTTGATTGCGGTGAGGTCTTTCTTTTCTATCTCTTCCTTGAGTTCCTTGAGCTTTCCGTTAACGCTGTCCTTGATCTCCTGCGGGATCTTATCACCGTAGTCGCTGAGCGTCTTCTCAGTTGAGTATGCAAGGGCCTCGGCTCCGTTAATGGTTTCGATTTCCTCTCTCTTCTTCTTGTCTTCCTCTTCATACTTCTTAGCCTCCTCCTTCATCCTGCTTATCTCTTCCTTGCTCAGCTTTGTGTTGGAAGTGATGGTGATGCCCCGTTCCTTGCCCGTGGCCATGTCCTTGGCCTTGACATTCACAATTCCGTTAGAATCTATATCGAATGTCACCTCTATCTGGGGCATTCCTCTTGGTGCCGGCGGGATACCTTCGAGCATGAACCTTCCGAGGGATGTGTTGTCCTTAGCCAATGGTCTCTCACCTTGCACAATTATTATTTCGACGGCGGTCTGGTTATCTGCAGCTGTCGAGAACACCTGTGATTTCTTTGTTGGAATGGTGGTGTTTGCAGCAATGAGCGGGGTTGCGACTCCGCCAAGAGTTTCAATGCTCAGCGTGAGTGGTGTAACGTCCAAGAGTACTATCCCCTTTACCTCACCTGCAAGAACGGCTCCCTGGATGGATGCTCCGATGGCAACGCATTCCATGGGGTCGACGCCACTCTCCACTTTCTTTCCCATCACGTCTTCCACGAACTTCCTGACAATAGGCATCCTCGTGGGACCTCCAACAAGAATCACCTTGCTGATTTCTGAGGCCGATAATTTTGCACCTTTCAGGGCTTCATCTACCGGTTTTCTTGCCCTGTCAATTGTGGGCCTGACCAGGTTCTCCAGATCGGCCCTTGACATCGTTATCAAGAGGTGCTTCGGTCCATCTGCACCGCTGGTGATGTAGGGAAGGTTGACTTCAGTCTGGAATGAGTTTGAGAGCTCTATCTTTGCCTTCTCTGCGGCATCCTTCAATCGGATGTACGCATTCTTGTCCTTCCTCAGATCGATTCCGTTCTCCTGCTGGAACTTTGACGCTAGATAGTTTATCACTGCCTCATCCATGTCCGTACCACCCAGTTTTGTATCACCGGAAGTGGATAGCACTTCGTAGACGCCAGAACTGAATTCCATGACGGTGACATCCAGCGTACCTCCTCCCAGGTCGAACACCATGATCCTGTGCTCTCCCTCCGTCTTGTCAATACCGTATGCAAGAGCCGCCGCCGTAGGCTCATTGATTATCCTGACGACATCGAGTCCAGCTATCGCACCGGCATCCTTCGTCGCCTGTCTCTGGTTGTCGTTGAAGTATGCTGGAACTGTTATGACCGCCTTGGTGATCTTTTCACCCAGATATTTTTCAGAATCATCCTTTATTTTCTGAAGCAGGAATGCTGACACCTGTTGGGGAGTATATTCCTTCCCCCTTACCTTGAACTTGTAGTTCTCTCCCATTTTTCGCTTGAATGCGTACATCGTTCCATCCGCATTTGTCAGAGCCTGCCTTCTTGCCGGTTCACCCACCAGCAACTCACCATTCTTCGTGAATGCTACATAACTCGGAAATGCCTTTCCTCCCAGTGTAGTGCCTTCTGAACTTGGCAGTACAACCGGCTTTCCTGCTATCATAACTGCTGCCTGAGAATTGCTCGTCCCTAGATCTATCCCTAATATTTTTTCCATTTTACTCACCTTTATTGAGAATTACCAACTCTGGCCTTATTACCCTGTCACCGAGTGCATAACCCTTTCTCACCACTTTCTTGATAGTGTTGACCTCTCCCCCATCTTCCATTCCAATAGCTTCGTGCTTGTTGGGATCAAACTTGGCGTTGTCGTCTATTGCGATTAACCCCTGCTTCTGTAGTATTCCTTCGATCTGTCGCCTTATTGCCATTGTTCCCTCATCCTTCACATTGTCCAGACTGTCCAGAACCGGGAGAAGTTCTTTTATTATCCTCTCAGAAGCGTAGCTTACGAGTTTTAGGTTCTCTTCGCCCACTCTCTTCTGGAAGTTGTCAAGATCCGCTGAGAATCTTAGGTTTTGCTCCTTCAGCTCTTTGATCACTTTCTCCTTCTCGCTGTTGCTCTGTTCGAGCAGCTTCAACTTTTCTGAACACTCTGAAAGTGATTGTTTAAGAGACCGATAATAGGAGACAGTTGGCACATTCCCTAATTTTGCACTTCTATAATAATGTTATCATCAATTGGTTGTGTACCTTCGGTTGTGTTAGTGCAACGCCTATCCCGCATGCTATAATGACTCAACCAAGAACGGGATTCATTTCCTTGATCCGTCTGATACTTTCTGCCTTTGGTAAAGTTGTGTTTATTTGGGTTCGGGAAGAGTGAAGGCTTAACCGGTGGAAGCTGCTTTGTTCTTCTGTCTCTTTAGTAGCATTTCCTCGGTTACTAACCAGCTATCTCCTCCGTCAATGCTACTCTCTGATCTCCATTTGAATGAATCTGGCTTCTTGTCGTAGAATACCCATTTCAGTATCTTCTTGTTAGTCACCTTTGACTCGAGAACGATGTTTTTTCCCTTCTTGTTCCCAACGAATGCCAGAACCGTTGACTGGTGAGGAGATATCCATACGCTATACCAGCTCTTTAACTCTTGATCGTAGAAGTGTATTGTTGTTCCGCCGGTGTCGCGGATTCCATTTTCGTTTGACTTCCAGATGTCTTGGATTGCAGTTCCCCCGAGGATCCACCCCGAGTGGAATTCCCCTCTAGAATTCTTCCAGGAACCGTCCTCCTGCAAGCCACGGGCCATGGCAATATCCCAGTCTCCTACGAACTGGCCAAGTAGCATTAGCTTGTCCTTCAGCGGTCTGTAAGGGCCAGATGCGTTCAGGTACTTGATTGGTTCTAATTCCCCTGAGTTTGCCCGCTTTTTTCCAGACATAATATGCTGTACTGAAACCTTGGTATTTCAATATAACCTGTCTAATTTTGCAAATGTTGAGATCTCAAACTTCATCTGCACTAAATAGAATCCAACGATTGCTCCAGATTTATGGGAAAATCATATATTGAAATCTCTATAACTGTTCTAAACAACTGTAAGGAGAAATGACCTAAAAATGCCTGAAAAACGCGAGTTCCCTGCTGCACAACTCACCAGCTTGATTCTTTTCATCGTATCCTCAATATTTGCCGTCTATCTCGCAAGTATTGCATATTCAATACAACCCTCTATCGCTGCAAACAGTACCACTTCGGGCTTCGGTTACGTCGTCTATTACCTAGTTGCGGCCATCGTTTTTTCCGTTGCCCTAATTTTTCTGGCAAGAAGGTTCAAGTTGAATTTCCTGAAATGGTTGTTTGTCGCAGCGATTGCCCTGATGGTATTTTACGTTTTTAACTACCTTGGCCTGGTGATAGCTAATACCTACGACCAATACTACGCAATCATAATAGCTGCCCCTGTGATAATGGTACTTGCACTCATCTTCCATAACAGATGGTACGTAGTCAACATAGCGGGATTTTTCCTCACGTCTGGAATGGCATTCGTCTTGGGATTGTTGCTGGGATTGTGGGCAGCGGCCGTTTTCCTCGCTGCGTTTGCGATCTACGATTACATATCCGTCTACAAGACCAAGCACATGATCGGGCTGGCAAAGATCGCAATCGACAGGGACCTTCCCATGCTCTTTGTATTTCCAACCGACTTTTCAAAAAAAGTTGGGAAGATAGAGATAACCGATGAGGGAGTTGCTGAGCACGCTGCAATGGCATTGGGATTCGGTGATGTAGCTTTTCCAGGCATTATGGTGGTAGCCTCTGCCATATATGGCCTGAAGATCAATCATTTTATCCCGTTCTTCATTCTGCCACTCCTTGGGGGGGTAGCGGGAATGATTTATCTCGTGTTGGGCAATGTCAAGAAACCAGCCCCCGGTCTGCCTTTCCTGAACACTGGAGTCATCGCTGGAACTCTGTTGTCTTACCTGATATTTGTCGTTATTTTGTAGTGACAAAACTGCGAGAGACAATCGATCTTCACTCAGCTGGATCGGGAAGACTTGCTCTGGTTTGTTTTGAGCTGGCTCTTGCAGGTTCTCTGATTCCCCGGAGGTGGAGATTAAAGCTGCAGTCCCAAACATAATGCAAAAGCGATGAAGGCATCACTTTGGAGTTTCGGTTTCTCGATCAGGTGCAATTCACAAAATAATCAATTTTCGAGATTGATCTACGAAATGAGCTTGCGCTGCCTAAAGACGATAGATGCTTGTTAGTGTGCTGTGAAAAAATTGTGTAAAAAGTGGATTTCTTCCTCAGACAGGTCCAGAAGGCATTCTCGCTTTGGCTTCGTTCACAGTTGCTATGACCGTTCTCTTGAATTCCGGGAATTCGGCTGGCGACTTTGGATAGTTAGCGTATATAGCATTCAGCTCCTTCATCTTGTTCGTAGTCCATGCCAGGTCCTTGAAAGCCCTTATCGCCCCTACGCCCTTCACCAGCTTGCTCACCTTCTTAGCAAGCGAAAGCTCCGGTATCCTTCCGTACGTGATCTCAACTGCTTCCTCATAAGTTATGAAGTTCTTCATCCCATAGTCAATTTCCTGGTTGTTCATTGATTGAAGGAATATCCTGAATATTTCCATTCCTGCCATGCTTTTTCCGTACTGCTTGACATATTCGACGTTGTAGTTCCAGAGTCCTTCCAGACTTGTGTCTCCTGTCTCTACAGCAGTTGCGGCAGCTTTTCCTGCCAGGATACCACCTATCAGAGCGGGACCTATTCCTCCAGCGCTGAGCGGGTTCGCCGACGCCATGGAATCGCCAGCACCCAGGTAACCTGGATAGGCCATGCCCTCCATCTGTCTCCTGACGCTAACGCTCCAGTATCCCTCTCCGTTCTTGTGAGAACTGTCCAGTTGATAATTCTTGAATAGGGGGTTCCACTTCACGTACTTCTCTATGAGCGATTTCAGGTTGTCCGTTGCTCCGAACTTCTTGTTCCTGGCTTCAAGACTCCTGTGCTGAACCCCGAGTCCAACATTGACCCTTCCATTTGTTTTGGGGAACACCCACCCGTATCCACCCGGTGCCATCTGTTGGTTGAGGTGTATGAGTGCGTTCTTCTTGTCGTAATACTTTGGATCGTCTATAGATTCGTCCGTCTTGTAGATGAACCTACCTGTCAGTTCCAGATCCTCGTAGTCAATCTCCTTGTCTATGTACTGGTTCTCCGGAAGTTTTCTCCTGAGAAGCGAAGCTATTCCCAGGGCATCTATAGTTATCTTGCCCGTTATTTTTTCTGCCTCACCCTTCTCGTTCTTTCCGAAGACTCCCTTCACCTTGTTGTCTTCAATAATCGGTCCCTCAACGCTAAACTTTCCCCTGAATTCTGCACCGTTCTTTATTGCCTCGTCGAATAGCTCCTTTCCAAATACGGGTCTCTCAAGGCTGTATCCCTCTCCATCGAAGGGCAACTTGTAGCCCAAGTCTGGGGAGAGAGCAACCACCCCGTCCACCTTCAGACCGAGTGCTTCATTTGAGAATGTGTTCCCTAGATTCTTTTGAGTAAAAGTGATGTGTGATCTAGCCACGGCATCGCCACAGACCCAGCCCCAAACCGTCTTCTTTCCGGGTTCCAGATCCGTGTTCCTGTCCAATAGCAGAACTTTCTTTCCCAACTTTCCCGCCATAGCTGCAGCGGTAGCACCAGATACTCCAGCGCCTGCAACTATCACGTCGTAATCGACCATGGTGCTGAAATATCACTTCCTATTAAAATCGTTGGTAGCCAGGGCGGGACAAACACTCATTCCCGGGTCCTAGTACTGGTAGAGGGCCTTGTACTGTGGAGAGTTGGAAGGTATGTAGAATATTATCATTGCCTTCCATGGATGATACTTATCCACTAGCACTATCCCCGCAGCCTGAGTGAGGTTGAAGAAGACCACTTTTACATAAGACATCTTGTTCGCCGATATCGTCAGATAGGTGCCGTTTCCAGACGTTCCAAAAGTGCCGTTTATGTAGAAATCAGAAGAGCTGTTGAACTTGTAGACCTCCAAGAGTGCAGCGGACCCATGGTTACTCAAGGACAAGCTGAACGCTGCAATGCTGGAGTAGTATGGGTTCAGATTGTTTGCGGTAAGATTCGAATCCAGCGTGACTACGGTCAGGTTCCTATTGTACGTTTTTGTAAGGGTGGACGCCGAGACTGTGACGGAGAAATTAAAGACCCCCATAGAGGCAACGCTTCGGGGCCATACGGTGATGTTGAACGTTCTTTTTTCAAGGGGTTGCATGGAATCATTGAAAGATGGCGTCGTGGCTAAACCTACCGGTGCCTTGACGATCACAGTCAGGGGTATCGTGTAATTGTTGAAGTTGTCTACGACGAGATTCAAGGAGTCATTGTTGAGGACTGGATTTCCATATACCGCGAAATTGTTTCCTGCGGTCAGGTCTGCAGTTGCATAATTCGGCAACACGTGTTCTGCAAATGGAATTGGCGAGAAGGATACTGCAACCAGAGCTATCGCTATTATGCCCACCATTACCTCCTTCTTTCCGGGCTTTGAAATATCGTTGAGCGGGGGTGGGTGCGTTAGACCGAGGATCACGATGATGATCGCAAAGAGTATCCATGAGTAGTAGTATATTCCGAGGATTACCAGGATTATGATGAATGCATAGCTGAAGTATTTCGCATTCTTCCCCAAAAGACCCCTCGCTATGTGACCACCATCAAGCTGTCCGATCGGAAAAAGATTGATCGCCGTGACCAAGAAGCCTACCCATGCTGCGAATGCGACAGGATGGGCGTTCTTGATGAATATTGCTGGAAATATCTTGTAGATGATTGGAAGTGAGATGACCAGGTTGACATCCGAACTGGTGACGGTAACGGGCTTCTGGATAGTCCCAAGATAGGCACCGATCACCCCTATGATGAGGCTCATGACAAATCCAACAAGGGGACCCGCTGCGCCGATCTTTATCAAAGTTTTCCTGTCAGGGAGCGGATCCCTGAGGGAGATGAATGCACCCAGTGTGCCGAGAGGCGGAATGGGTGCGGGAATAAAAAATGGAAGAGATGCTGCGACGCCACTCTTCTTGGCCATATAAAAATGTCCGAGTTCGTGCGACCCCAGGATGATGAGAAGCGGAAGTGAAAAGTAAAGAAATCCATAGAAGTATGATACCCATGTATATATTCCAAAATACATGGTATACAACCCTCTTCCAACATATATCGTGGAGACGAGCGTTGCAATCAGGAGGAGCAGGTTGATCCATATCCCAAATGGTTTGGAATTTCTCTTCTTGATAACCGATATGACGTAGTCCGATCCGTGATCACGAGATTTTCCTATAACTGGTATGTAACCAATCGGCTTCAGGTCCACGACAAGTTTCTTGAAATCAGCTTCCAGACTCGGGTCTACCAGTGTGTAAAATTCGTATACTCCGTCCTGGACCTTGACTTCCCCCGTTACGGTAAAATATTTCCGCAAGGACGAACGAATCGAT
>JAKBNO010000124.1 GCA_021831005.1 Thermoplasmata archaeon | reverse complement strand
AAAGAATGGGCACTCAGTCTTTCACCAGTAGTGCCTTTCCTTGCTGAAGAGATATACGAGATGTATGGCGGAAAGGGGTTTGCGTCGTCCCAAATTTATCCCTCAATGGAGAATCATTACAACGTGCAAGAGTCGGAGTGGAATTTCGTAGAATCAATTATCGAGGACTTCCGCAGCATAACGAAGGTTTCCACCGTTCAACCCAAGAGAATGGTGATTGGGACTGCGGAAGAGTGGAAGTGGAATTTGTTGGATGAGTCGAAATCTAAAGATATAAAATTGATGATTAAGGAGGCAAATCCTGAGCAGAGAGATTTCCTCGTTGCACTAATCAAGAAGAAGGATCTGACCCAGAAAATAAGAGACGAAGGCAGGACTCTGGAAAAGTACAGAGACGATCTTTCGAGATATCTCAATGTTGAGGTAGTGATATCTCAGGACCCGGTTTACTCCAAGAAAGCGCTGCCTGGTCGTCCAGCCATCAGGCTGGAGTAAACTTCACCTCTTCAGGAACTTTTCTAGGGTGACTCTTGCTGCAGGCGTCTGCAGCACCTCTCCGAATAGCTTTTCCTCTTTCTCGGATGAATAGACATCCTGGCCGATCAGCGCCTTGATCCTCTTTATGCTCTCCACAGATTTTTGAGATAAGGTAGCTGCGAGGTCTTCAGAAAACTTGACAGGGCTTTCCGCAAGATAGCTCAATATGCCGAGTCTGTAGGCCTCATTACCGTCGAGTATCTTTCCAGTGAGAGCAACGTATCTTGCAGTGCCTGCTCCGGCGACCCTTATCAACCTCTTCATTCCCCCCCATCCTGGAATCAGGCCAAGGTTGACTTCGCTGAGCCCGATCTTTGCTTGTGGGGAAGCTATTCTCAGATCGCAGCTGAGAGCCAATTCGAGTCCTCCTCCGTAAGCTCCTCCTTCGATCGCTGCAATCGTAATTGCCCCGTAATTCTGGACGAAGTCTGCGAATTCATTTCCAAGTTTTGAAAACTGGAATCCTTCTTCTTCAGACGCAGAAAACATTACCGAAAGATCCCCTCCTGCGGAGAAAAAGCCACCCTCTCCTCTGATTATCACCACTGCTACTTCTTCAAGTGACTCGAAGGCACTCCTGATGTCCTTGATAACGTCTGGAGAGAGTGCATTTTTTTTCTCAGGTCTGTTGATGGCAATCTGTGCTACCCGTTCTTTCTTCTCGACTCTCACAAGACTCATGTGAAAACCTAACCGATCTTGAATTTGAACGAGACTTCTTCGCTGGTGACCTTCTTCGCTGTGATAGTAAGTGACTTCTCTGTTTGATCCAGTACAGCGGTGACGTAACCATCAGCCACGTCCAGGAAATTCTCGCCGCTCTTTCTTGCCGTCACCCTAAGTATAGTGACGTGCTTGGATAGTTCGTTTACTGAAGATTTGACAAAAGGGACATCCGTTATGATGCCGTCTTCAATCAGTCTCACTAGCTGCTTGGGTGTGGAGAACCTAGCTATGAACTTGGTCATCTTTGCTCGATCTCCCAGGGCATAACCAAGCTGATTCAACCTTGTCTTGAGGTCTCCCCCGAGAGTAACAGCAGCGGCCTCAATGAGCTTCTTGTAGATTTCTTCTCTGAAAACCTGAGTCCTGCCGATGTTGGCCAGAGTGGTGAATAGTATCGATGGCTTGTTCATTTCGTTTAGCAGCACCCTGACCCCGCTCTGTCCTCTCCTCTGCTTTACATATTCTATTATGAATTTCAAGTCAGAACCAGTAGCCTCTTGCATTAATATCCCAATCAATATAAATTACTGTTTATTATGACTTTCTGTCTCAACACACTGACGTCTACGTGGGTTTCAGATTTCGACTAATGACACACAAATTGGATCTAGATACGACACTCCAATTAGCGAGTTTCTCATTTCCATCTTAAAAAGTCACTCGATTCAGACGTAATCGCTGATGGATTTTATCTCACCGGTGAATCCGTCCATGACAAGTACGGAAGAAGAATAAATTGGATAGAAACAGGTGTTGATGAACGTCACCTTTATTGTGTCCTCCAGAGGTTTTACTCGGCTCCTTGAGTAGATTATGAAACCCGCAGTTTCACTCTTTTCCAGGACCTCTGTCTCGAGGTTGTCACCTGCCCATCTCTTAGCCCTTTCCATAGAAGCCAGAGGTTCCCACTTCGGGTCCAACTCCCTGTGAGTTGTCGGCCAAGAATCGAGTAGCTCATAACCGTTTATCGATCTGTAGACCTTTCCATTTACTGCATTGATCATTGCAGTACCTTCCTTGGTCGCAATGTTGTCACCCTCCAACACCTTCATGGAATAGGAAACGAAATGATAGGGAACAAAGATAAGATCTGAACGTAGGCCGATCGAACCTGTGACCACCTCCCCCGTAACCACTGGTCGAATGTACTTTGGATTGTTTCCTTCCTCCAGATAGACCAGTATGAAATCCTTGTTTTCGCTCACCTGCTGGACCACTGGTCTTTTCGCAGGTTTCTTCGCCAAGTGCATATCGATGAGCGCCCTTCCAAGCATCTTCGCAGCCTCATCTCTCGTAACTGGGGTGATCTTGTGTCCCTTGCAGTACGACAGTATCTCCTTGTTTGAACCGTCAGAGAGCAGGAAAAGAAATCTCTCCCCTGGGAATGAAACGGTAGATGAATGGTACTCCCTCACCTTTTCCATGTCGTCATTTTCCAGGAGCATTATGACCTCTCCCGACCCGTCACCATGATCCACCCAGATGTAATCCTCCGGATACCCGGGGTAAGTTCTGTACCCCATGTTCTTGACAATTTCGTCGATGAGTATCCTTACGTCCATTTCAGTTTGGTATAAACTTACAGATAATATTATTATTGTTTTTGATTCAAGTTAGGTTCCGTTAAATTCAATGATTTTGCGGACTTGAAATCATCATTAAACCTCGAATAATCCAATGTCTACACGATTTAAGTGCACCTAAAATTCCTAATATCTTTTTATAACATCGTGCACTATTGGATTAGTGTAAGATATGTACGAAATAAGGTTCCACGGTAGAGGCGGACAGGGTGCGGTCACTGCTTCTAAAATTCTTGCTACTGCAGCATTCCTTGAGAGCAAGTGGGTGACCTCCTTTCCCTTCTTTGGTACGGAGAGAAGAGGTGCACCTGTAACAGCCTTCACCAGAGTTGACGATCAGAGGATCGAACTCAGGAGCCAAATTTACGAACCCGATGCAGTGATAATTTTGGACAAATCACTGATGAACGGCGTGAACGTCACCGAGGGACTGAAGAACGATGGCGTCATCGTTGTGAACGGGAAGGGCGGTAACCTGAAGGAGGCAGGAAAGTACAGAGTGGCAAGCGTAGATGCAACCAGCATCGCACTCAGGAATGGTCTTGGAGATCCATCTCACCCAATAGTCAATACCGCTATCCTCGGGGCATTCGCGAAGATATCCAATCTAGTTTCACTTCAATCAATTAAGAACGCAACCTCCGACACGGTTCCTTCAAGAAAGAAGGAAAATGTCAATGCTATACAGGAAGCGTTCGAAGAGACGGAGTTGAACTAGGCATGCCCTTTCTCCCAATAACTTACGCTTCAACATCTACAAAAATACTTTCATCCTGGAGGACCAGCAAGCCAGTGATTGATTATGCCAAGTGCACGAGATGTGCAATTTGCTGGAAGTTCTGTCCAGACGTTGCAATTGACCTTGTCGTTGACTCTAGCCTGAAGTCGCCGAACGAAAAATTCTCATCTCTAGAGGCACCTTCAATAGACTACGATCACTGCAAGGGATGTGGGATATGTGAAACAGAGTGCCCATTCGGTGCCATAGAGATGGTCAGGGAGGAGGAGTGAAATGGAATCGATGCAGTCGTCCAGACGCATAATGACGGGAAACGAGGCTGTCGCAACTGGTGTCAAATTATCAAATGTAAAGGTCATAGCTGCTTATCCAATAACTCCTCAAACAACCATTGTTGAGAAACTGGCAGAGATGGTGGCCAATGGCGAATTGAATTCGAAGTTCATCGAAGTCGAAAGCGAACACAGTGCAATGTCAGCTGTTACTGCAAGCGAGATGACGGGTGTGCGATCTTTTACAGCATCTTCCTCACACGGCCTACTGTATATGCACGAAGCACTTCACTGGGCAGCTGGAATGAGGGTGCCCCTGGTCATGACTGTCGTAAACCGTGCGATAGGCCCGCCGTGGAGCATATGGGGTGAGCATACTGATTCCTTCAACCAGAAAGACACGGGTTGGCTCCAGATGTACTGCGAGACGAATCAAGAGGCTATGGACAGCATACTTCTTGGATACAAGATTGCGGAGAACAACAAGGTGTTGCTCCCCGTCATGAATATGCTGGACGCATTCACCCTCTCTCATACGTCCGAACCTGTCGAAGTTAGAAGTCACAGTACGGCAGCAGATTACCTGGGTGAGCTTGAGCTGGAATCGAAAATGGATTTCAATAATCCTGCTGGATACGGATCAATTGTACCCCCCGATGGTCCCTTTATGGAAATGAAGAAGGACATGAGGGACAGCATGTACAATGCCACAAACGCGATCAAGAAAGAGATTACCACCTTTAATGATCTCTTCAATGCAGAACTTCCAGGACTCACCGAGAATTTCATGATGGAAGATGCAGATTATGCCCTGATTACGTTGGGAGCTATTTCCTCTACCGCAAAATACACGATAAGGAAACTCAGGGAAAGGGGTCAGAAAGTGGGGCTCATTAGGCTATATTTCTACAGACCTTTTCCGGGAGAGGAAATTGTCAAAGCCGTCAAGGGTCTTAAGGGACTTGGCGTGGTAGAAAGAAACCTCTCGTTCGGTCAAAGGGGACCCACATTTGAAGACGTGGCTACCGCCCTTTATGGAAGGGTGGACGTCCCGATGAGGAATTATGTGGTTGGATTGGGAGGAAGGGACGTTAGAGTCAAGGATTATGAACTGATGTTCGAAAATCTGGTAGAGGGCAATAATGAGATAGAGTGGGTCAATGTGGGTGCGAGATAAATGCCTCTCACAATACCGAGGGAAGAATACATGGAAAAGGGACATACTGCTTGTGCGGGATGTGGAGCAGCCCTCTCGATGAGGTATATGCTCAAGGCAGCCGGTCCCAAGACTGCGCTTGCAATCCCTGCTTGCTGCTGGTCAGTAGTCCCGGGAG
>JAKBNO010000105.1 GCA_021831005.1 Thermoplasmata archaeon | reverse complement strand
CAGGATAAGAGATGCCCTCCATAAACTCTCTTCCAAAATGGTCAGTGAACATCTCAAATCATCGTTCATCCTTGAGGATCTAAGGACGATAAAAGAGAATTCCAATAACAATTCAAATAAGTTGAGGACCTACCTGAACAGGTGGCCCTACTCTCAATTCCAGAGAATGCTGGAATACAAGAGCAAATTCAAGACGGTATACGTGAATCCAGAGGGGACTTCTTCGATATGTCCCGTATGTGGTGGTAGACTAAAGCACCCTGTCTGGAAGATGTCTAGATGCAACAAATGCGGTAGAGACTACGACAGGGACAGGTTAGCCTCACTGGCTATATCCCTCCGTGGACTTGACCTATGCGGAGACCCGTTCCCCGTGAGTGCGATAGCCTCTGCGCCTTCAAGGATGGATGAATATCTGTACACCAGAAATCAGCCTGAGATTTCTGGAGCAGATGGGACTGAGATGGCATACGCTTCGAACGATGTTATGCACAACAATACATAATGTTTCGAGAACGGTATTCATGATAGTTAGAAAAGAAACTGTTAAATCCTTATTGCGCTGTCATTGGTGATACCTATGGACGAGTTTGACAAGCGTATTTTGAAACTACTTCGTGAGGATGCCACACTCTCCTTGAAAGAGATTGGAAAGAGAGTCGGACTGTACTCACCTTCTGCTATAAGCAAGAGAATCGAAGTCCTCAGGATGAACGGTTACATCAAGAAGATCACGGCTACTCTCGACTATTCGAAAATGGGTTTCTCATTCGTCACGCTGACTCTCATAAGAGGAAAGTATGGAGGAAATTACAAGGAGTCCATAGCTGAAAAGTTAAAGAAAGTCCCTGGTATCATATCCGTCTATTTCCTTCTAGGGGACATTGATTTCATCATACAGACAGTATCGAAGAGCAAGGAGGATTACTCAAAGATATTGGACAGAATTTCATCCATAGCAGAGATTGAAAGGTCTGATACTAGGACCATATTGCAGACGTACAAGGAAATGGACTACGGATCGGTTGAAATTTAGGTAACCCCTCACACTGATTCTATCTGCTTATTACCTGAAAAAGAACATCTCACCATAGCTGAACTGTTTGCCATCGAAAATGATGAATTTCGAAATAAGCAGAATCTCTTCTCAAATTGTGTTTTTCTTCGTACTAACCGATTTGTATCTTTCATCATATAGCCAACACTTCACCTGTCCCTTTCCAAGGTTGAGGATGGGAGGATCTTCGTCACAAGCTACGAATCTCTTGGGGCACGAGTTCTTGTAAACGCATCCTTCCTTGCTCGGTTCTCCTGATTCGTGTCCAGTAGTTGAGAGGTTCGTGCCTGACAGAGAAAAGTTTGCGCCTATCAGATCTTCTGAGTAAGGGTGCTTGGGATGCTCGAACAATTCAAAAGCGGTATTCTGTTCTAAAATCTCACCATAATAAAGTACCGCGACTCTGTCACACATATACTTTATGACATTTAGGTCGTGAGTTATGAAGATGTAACCAACGGATAGTTCCTTCTTAAGCCTGATCAAAAGGTTGAGAATTTGCGCTTGTATAGATACATCGAGAGAACTTGTGGGCTCATCCAATATCAATATTTTTTTTCCTCCAATTATGGTTCTCGCAAGACTCACTCTCTGCTTTTCTCCTCCACTCAATTCTGGAGGATAGGACTCCAGTTTGCTCTCCGGGAGCTCGACATATTTCGCCACCTCCTTTACCTTGCCTTCACGTTCCTCATTGGACAACTTCTTGTCGGTTGGAAGCCCTTCCAAAATTATGTCAGAAACGGTAAGCCTCGGATTCAGACTACCTACAGGATCCTGAAAGACGATTCCTATCTTTCTCCTTAGCAAAAGTAAGTCGTCCCTCTTTCTGGAATCGATCTTCTTCCCATTTATCTTGATGGTGCAATTCTTTGGTTTGTGGATTCCTACCAACGCCCTTGCGAGCGTTGTCTTTCCTGAGCCAGTTTCACCTACTATACCAAACGTTTCTCCCTCATTTATGCTGATCGAGATAGAGTTCAGGACTCTCTTCCATTTATCCGTGCTCTGACCGCCCTGTAATAACTTCGTCTTGACCCTGAACTGAATGGTCAAGTTCTCAACTTCTAAAAGAGGTTCATTCATAGAGCCAACAGGCAACCTCCCGCTCTCCTTTCACCTGCTTCAGAATTGGAATATCTTTTTTGCATCTGTCCATTACGAATGGGCACCTGGTGTGAAAGGCACACCCAGGAGGAAGGTCCCTGAGATCTGGTGGTGCACCTGCAGAGACTTTCAATGGTCCTTCATCCATGTATCCCTCTGGTACTGAGTTCTTTAGCATCGTTGTGTAGGGATGCTGTGGATTATTTAGGATGTCGCTCATCCTTCCACTCTCCACAACCCTTCCAGCATACATCACGTAGATCCTGTCGCACATATTTGCCGCGACGGCCAGATCGTGAGTTATCAATAGAATGCTCGACGATATTGTTTGTTTCAAGTTGAGAATCAATCCAATGATTTTCCTCTGGACTATGAGGTCCAATCCCGTAGTTGGCTCGTCGAGGATGAGGAGGTTCGGTTTCTGAATCAGCACCATGGCTATGGAGACTCTCTGACGCATTCCGCCAGAGAGCTGGTGGGGGTATACATTTAGGATTCCTTCTACATCCCGGATCATAACTTCGCTCAGGGTCTTTCTTATGATTTCTTCTTTATCTTTTTTCTTCAGTGCTGGATTACCAATGTTAATGGCTTCCTCCATTTGATCGTGCACTGAGTAGACCGGGTTCAAGGATGTTAGAGGTTCCTGGAAAATCATGTTGATCCCCTTCCCCCTGAAATTGTTGTTCTTATCTGACTTTGGGAAAATGTCCTTTCCTTCAAATTGGATTGAGCCTTCATTTATTTTAGCCGGGGGAACGTCCAGCACTCCAATTATGGCTTGAGCAAGAGTTGATTTACCCGAACCACTCTCCCCTACGACGCCGACGACTTCTCCCCTCTCGATCCTTATAGAGATGTCCTTAAGAACCTCTATCTTCCTGTCCACGGTCTCAAAATTCACTTGAAGATTATTGACTTCAAGAAGAGTGGCACTCAATTTATCTCGAAGGGGAATAGACATCATGATATAAAGTGTCTCAGTTAGAATCGAAACTCTCTTCCGCCTTGATTTTTATGCCCCTCTTTCCAAGTTCTGCAAAGAAGGGTTTTACCGGAACTATTTGCTCTGGCGGTTTGACTCCCTTTCCCCTGATTACTCCGTTCATGATCATCTGGGCCGCTATTGAACCTGGCACACCAACCTCCTTCTGAGATGCGGAGACCTTCCAGACTTCATCGTACTTGAAGTATGCCTTCATCTCCACCTTTTTAGGTCTGCCTTCGTCTGACCCTTTTGCAGTTACCACGGTCATTTCGTAATCCATGATCTGAATGTTTTGTGGAGGGCTAAACATGTTCTGAGACTTCAGAAAATCGAAAAGGAATTCTCTTGGAATTACTTCGGAATCTCCCGCCTTAACTTTTTCCGTCTTTCCAAAACCGATGTCTGCAAGGAACTTGAGTTTCTCAATGTCAGCGCTTCCCTCTTTCCATTCTACATACTTGATTCCCTTCTCCACGAAACTCGAGGGCAAGGTGGCAATCTCAGAATGTATGGACCTGAATATCTTTGCCTTGCCTATCTCCCAACCGAAGTCGTATTCTTCCATGGCACCAAATGGCTCCGATTCAATAATGCTGCCGTCAAAATGTACCGCCTTGAAAGTGAGTTCATCGAAGAGTGTAGCTGGAGACCAAGTGAAGAAGAGATTTGAATAATTTGTTTTGTCAATCCATCCGTCCCTAATTACTATCTCGTCGACCTTGTCAAGTTTGCTCACTGCGAAGCTTGCCATCATATTTGATATGCCTGGTTGAGCGCCCATACCAACAATTGCGAGCAGTCCTGCATTCTTGTAATCTTGATCCAGGGAAAGTTGCTCCAACGTCACTTTGTATAGCCCTCCAAAATCAATGTAATTGGTTTTTGCCTCGAGAGCGGCTTTCATAATCTTGATGTTGTGGTAATATTGCACCGCATTGATGACCACATCGGCCCCGCGAATCGTTTTTACGAGAGATTCCCTGTCATTTACATCTAACTTAACAAATTTAACTCGAGAATCCCCAAATTCCAGATTCTTTACTAGATCTGCGACTATTATTTCATCTATTTTATTATTATTCATCAAATCTAATACGGCACACCTACCAGTTAATCCCATTCCTCCCAGTACTACGGCCCTCATATCACTGTATTATAATGCTTAAATATAAGAGTTTCTTTTTTTTTCTAAAAAATTTGTAATTTTTTGAATTATATTAAAATATTTTTTAGCCAAAAAGGACATCGAGAAAAAATAATATACCCTCTAGGAATATCAATCCATATATGGTTGTGAAATTATGGAAAGTGGGAATGAAACTCATAAAGACTTAATAAAAGTTCCAGAAAATGTGAAACATTTTGAGACGAAGAGGTCACTTAATCTTTTCAAAAAGACAAAGAGATACATTCCAACTGGTGCAAGTTCGTTGATGAGGACGAGCTCTTGGGACGACTACCCGATATTCATGAGGAGGGCCAAGGGGACTAGAATGTGGGATGTCGATGGGAATGAATATATTGATTTCTTGATGGCATTCGGGCCATTGATAAATGGGCATGCAAATGAAAAAATTACTGCTGCTGTAAGGAAATACATAAAGAACGGAGATTTGTACGGAACTCCAAACGAACTGGAGTACAAACTCGCCAAGGAATTCAAGAAGTTCGTAAGGACGCAGGACATGGTCAATTTTGCTCTGAGCGGATCAGACGCAACATTTAATGCACTTAGAATCGCAAGGGCAGCTACTGGAAAAGATATGATTCTTAAGTTCGAAGGACACTATCACGGGCTTCACGACTATGGAGCGGTTTCGGTGGAAGCTCCTGCGCCTGTTGCGGGACTAAAGTGGTTTCCAAAATCGCTTCCGTATTCAGCTGGTATACCACAGGGTGTAATGGATACCGTAGTTGTGTCTACTTGGAACGACCTTGGGAGCCTTTCGAAAATTCTGAGGATTAGAGGAAACGAAATAGCGGCGATAATAATGGAACCGATCATGGCGAATTCCACACTCGTTTCCCCCGAACCGGGTTATCTGAAGGGTGTCAGGGAGCTCGCTGACGAATACAATATCCTGTTGATTTTCGATGAAGTTATCACAGGCTTCAGGGTCAGCGAGGGTGGCGCTCAGAAACTATATGGCGTAACGCCCGATCTTTCTTCGTGGGCAAAATCACTGAGTAATGGATATCCGATATCAGCAATATCTGGAAAGAGAGAATACATGGATCTTATTGGAAATGGTGTGGGATACGGAGGAACTTACTACGGACATCCGATCTCACTGGCTGCTTCAGTTGCCAACTTGAAGATACTGGAAACAAATGAATTTGAGGCGTACAGCCACCTTGGGAGACTGACTAGAAGGATGGGGAGGGCAATTGAAGAGGTAGCAGAGGATCTCAACGAGCCAATGTTTGTCAACTACGAGACTGGGTTACTGACATTTGTATTCACTGAACAAACGAGGGTGACGAACTACAGGGATAGCATCATAATGGACTGGAACAAATACAAGGGAGTCCAACAGAAAATGTTACAAAAAGGAATATATTATCATCCAGACGGTGCAGAGAGAATACCCTTATCAACCGTACACACTGATGCAGATGTCGAGGTTTTCTTGAACGCTCTCAGAGACTCCATAAAGGATTACAATAGAGAAAACTGAAATATTTTATTATTTTTTTCTACTTGTAGACGAGTTTGGAAGAGACAGCCCCTAGAGGCATCATCTGGTGCGCTAGGTTTTATTTTAAAAACTTAGAAAAGGTTCACATTATCGCTTGTTCGCATCTTTGAAATAATTGATATACTTTGTTTAATTGTATCCATTATGTCGGGAAATAATCCTGATAAATTGCAACAAGTTAGTAAAATTTGTACCGACCTAACTTTTGGGACATGGAGAAAGCAAGATGGATGGTCTCCCCTTACTGTGAGCAGCGCAGAGGGTTCTCACTTTACCGATTCGAATGGGAAAAGTTATCTTGACTTCTCGTCGCAACTTATGTGCTCGAATCTGGGCCACGGAAACCGTAAGATCAGGGAAGCAATTTCTAACCAACTCGACAAATTTGAGTATGTTCAACCTGGTTATGCAACGGCGATCAGGGCGGAGGTGGCCTTGCTACTGAAGGGTATTCTCCCTCGATCTCTTTCGAAATACTTTTTCGGCTCCTCTGGAACAGAAGCAAATGAGGCTGCAATCAAGACTGTCAGAATGTTTTTCCAAAAGGAAAGAAAGACAAAAATAATTTCCAATTATAATTCATATCACGGATCTACATCAGGAAGCATAACTTTGACAGGCGATTTCAGAAGATTCCCTGTGGACACCTATTATTCTATTCCAGGGGTCGTACACTCAATTCCTCCCAACTGTTATAGATGCCCCCTCAATTTGAAGTTTCCAGAGTGCAATTTGGCATGTGCCGATTATAATCAGTACCTGATTAGAAATGAAGGGAACATAGGTGGCATGATTGTAGAGCCTGTCACTGGTACTAATGGAGTTATCATACCGCCCGATGGATATTTGCAGAGAATAAGGGAAATCACAAAAGAAAATGATGTTCTGCTGATTGCCGACGAAGTAATGAGTGGATGGGGAAGGACTGGCAAGTGGTTCGCAGTCGAAAACTGGGGAATAGAGCCGGACATTATTACCACGGCCAAGGGAATAACTGGCGCATATCTGCCACTTTCGCTCATGGCAACTAGCAAGAGAATTTCCGATTACTTCGAGAGCAATTACTTCGCTCATGGCCACACCTATGAGGCCCATCCAGTCTCCCTTGCTGCAGCAAAGGCGGCAATTGAGGAGTACAAGGACAAGAACCTTATAGAAAGATCCAAGGAATTGGGCAAGAAACTCAAAAAAAGGTTGACGGAAATTAGAGATGAACACAAGTCCGTGGGGGATGTGAGGAGTATCGGGCTATTCGGAGCAGTGGAACTTGTAAAGGACAGGGAAAAGAAAACTCCGTTCAACTCCTATGAAGAGAAAATTGAAGGTAAACCGCTAATGACGGACCGGGTTTCCAGATCGGCTATGGAAAAAGGAGTCTACTTGAACAACTGGTTGAACCATTTCATCATTGCCCCACCGTTGATAATCACAGAAGAAGAACTCGATAGAGGGCTTGATACATTGAATGAATGTTTGAAAATATCCGACAACGAAGTGTTCTAAATGAAAAGTATTATGAATTATGTAAATGGAAAATTTGAAGAAGGAGATGGAAAAGAAAAGTACGAAGTTTTCAACCCCGCTTTTGGAAAGAAAATCGCTGCAGTCAGGGAAGGAAGAAGGCGGGAGATCGATGGAGCGATAGACGACGCCCACGATGCCCAGTTGAAGTGGCAGCGGGTTCCGATATCGGACAGGATCAAGTATCTCTTCAGACTAGAAAACTTGTTGTGGAACAACTTGGACAAGATAGCAGAAGTCACCACTATCGAACACGGAAAGACATTCGAAGAGTCCAAGGGTGACGTCGTACGAGCAATTCAAAATGTCGAGTCGGCTGCTGCTGCAAGTTACCAGATAATGGGCAAGAGCAACAAACAGATAGCAACTGGTATAGATGAGGAGCTGGTAAGAGTACCCCTGGGTGTCTTCGCAGTTATATCTCCATTCAACTTTCCTGTCATGATACCATTCTGGTTCCTGCCTTACGCAGTGGCCTTGGGGAACACAGTTGTGATCAAACCTTCTGAGAAAACTCCGATGAGCATGGAAATGATAATGAATCTGATCTCCGAAGCTGGATTTCCTGAAGGAGTCATTCAGCAGATCAACGGAGGCAAAGAGGCAGTCGACTACATTCTCGAGAATAAAAAAGTGGTCGGAGTGAGCTTCGTTGGATCTACTCCTGTGGCAGAATACGTTTACAAAAAGGGAACATCAAATAAGAAACGCGTCCAGGGAGGGGCATCGGCAAAGAATTATGTCATGGTCATGCCGGACGCAGACTTAGAAGGGAGCATCAACAATATAATCGGTTCATTTTACGGCAATGCGGGTGAGAGATGTCTTGCAGGATCTGTCTTAGTTACCCTCGATGAAAATCACGACAGAGTCTTGAAGGCATTTAAGAAGAAGGCAGCCGAATTAAAACTTGGCTATGGAATGGAAAGCGGAACAGACATGGGACCTCTCATCAGAAAAGAACACTTGGAGAGGGTAGAGAACTACATAGATATTGGAATTGAAGAAGGTGGAAAAATAGTACTCGATGGAAGGATGTCAAGGAGTGCCAAATACCCGAAAGGTTTCTTCCTGGGACCCTCGATATTTGATAGGGTAGAGGAGGGAATGACGCTCATGAATGAAGAAATATTTGGCCCAGTTGCCTCTTTCTACACCGCAGAGTCCCTGGATGATGCAATTGAAGTGATGAACAAGAGCAGATATGGGAACGCATCTACCATATACACTACTTCTGGACTCAATGCGAGAAAGTTCTCAGAAGGGGTTGATGCGGGAAACATTGGAGTGAATGTTGGGGTCGCTGCACCAATTGCATTCTATCCATTCTCTGGCAGGAAGGACTCATTCTTCGGGGATCTTCACCCGCAGGGGGGAGATGACAATGTTCTGTTCTTCACAGAGAGAAAGGTCATAATCTCTAAGTGGTAGATGGTTTGCAATCAAAGAAGCAACGAAAAATCCTCAGATTTGATGAAAAACATTGGAAAATGGAAAAAATGCAATGATGTTTACGAGAAACTTTAAATAATTTATTTCTTTGAATTTATGATACAACATGAAGAAATCCTTGTTGGGAATAATAGTTGTTGTAGTCGTAATAATTGTGATTGGCGCTGCAGTGGCTGTCTATGAGGTCAATTATAAAAAGACAACCACACCTCAAACGCTAGTAGTGGAGGAACCAGAACCATACGATTCCCTCGATCCTGCAGTGACGTTCACGACTCCAGGCTGGGAGATAATGAACCAAGTCTATCAGGGATTGGTCGCCCCTAACGGAACAAGCGAAACTTCATTTGTTCCGGTGTTGGCTCAGAACTGGTCAGTCTCTTCGAATGGAATGAACTACACATTCTACCTCAGACACAATGTCACGTTCTCTAATGGAGACGCTTTCAATGCATACGTTATGTGGTATTCGCTTTACAGAAATATGATTCTTTACCAGGCACCTGAATTCATTCTCGGACAGAATTTGGCGACCAACAATACCGGTTCGTCAGCTCCTATAAACAACACCTACAATGTTACAGCAACCTTCTTGAATACTACTTCTAACTTTGTAAATCCGAACGCATCTTCAATTGCGGTGATGAGCAATGTCAACCAGTCGGTGCAGGTTGTCAACCCATATGAGTTGAAAATCCACATGGGATTTGGATACAACGGATACCTTCCTTACAACGCTTTCCTAATGACGCTTACCACGCCAATGGCTGCAGCAGTGGATCCAAAAGTGGTAGATGGTAACGGAAATGGGGTCGTTCAGGGAACTCCTAATTCATATATGGCAGACCATGCAGTCGGAACTGGATTCTATGAGATAAATTCGATTACAACCGGGCAGAGCATAACACTCAAAGAGAACCCAAGCTATTGGGGACTGAACCTTTCCTCAAGCCAGATGAACGATGCAATAAGTCCACCACACATAAAGTACATTGCAATTGAATACAAACAGGCATCCGCTATGATGTCGGATTTGCAGGCTGGCAAGGCACAGATAGTTCAACTCCCAGTAAATTATCTTAACAAGACCCAGAATATCAAGGGGGTAAATGCATCCCTGCTTCCGATAAAGTTTGGCTCATCAGAAAATGCGTACTACGTATTCATGGACCAGAATGTGGCACCATTCACCGGCGCATCAGGACTTGATGTGAGAGCAGCTGTCACTTATGCCCTCAATTACACTGGAATGATCAACGCAGCTTTTGCCGGAGATGGAGTGCAATGGATAGGACCTGTCCCGCCTGGATTCCAGTACTACAACCGATCCATCTCCAATCTTACACCTTCTGAACTTCAGTACATGCAGTCCCAAGGATACACTTCGAACGTCACATCACTCAAACCTTACGGTTACGATCCTGCTCTGGCAGCAACCTACTTGAATATGGCTGGATACAATGCAATACTGCCGAATGGAACAGTGCTTAAAGGTGCGAATGGAACCATACCGGCCGTCAATTTCCTGTATGATTCCGAAGACTCATCGCAGGTTCTCGCTGCGCAAATAATACAGCAGGATCTCTCCGCCATAGGAATGAATGTGACACTGAAAGCGCTCACAAACACACCCTATTCGTCATGGATATACGGCTACCTGGGGAACACTTCCGATTATCCGATGGGAATAAACTACTACACGGAGGACTATTCAGCCGCCATTGACTACGTATACAATCTTGCAGACGGCTACTACAATGGAACGGGATACTACAACAATACGGTATTCAACTGGACGGTCAATGCTAGCACGACATTCAATACAGCTGTGATTGCACAGAACCTTACATACATAACATATACGATGTACACGAACTACACAATGGCATGGCTCTACGTACCGTACTTCCTCCAGGTTCACACCACAGACGTATCGGGAATGATTCCCAATGCAGCTGGTTCCGGTGCAGGCTACTTTATGTACTACAATACAGTGCGGTTTACATAAGGTGATCTATTGGAGGGGAAACGGGAACTAGCATACTTCATCCTCAAAAGGGCAGCCCTCTCGGTACTGGTGGTGCTGGGAACTATTATTATTGTTTTTTTAATTTCTCATTATCTTAGTAAAAATCCTGCAGCCTTGTGGGCAGGACCGAAGGCAAGGCCTGCAACAATAGCTTACGTAATCAATCGTTACGGACTGGACAAACCTATTTGGTTTCAGCTCTCACTGTTCATCAAGGACTTTTTCACAGGAAATTATGGGACGGACCCAGTTACGAATCTGCCCATAAGCTACGAGATATTTCTATACTTTCCCAATACGATCGAATTAATCCTCACATCCCTTGTGATAATTGTGATCTTGGGAGTGGGACTTGGTTACATATCTGCTATAAACTTCGGCACCAAGAAAGACGCTGCTATTAGGATTCTTTACACTGGTGCATGGGCGGCACCAACATTTTTGGTTAGCATCCTTGCAATAATCATATTCTCGTCTTACATCCCAATTTTCCCGTCCGGAGGCATGTTTTCTGCAATAACTATTCCTCCTACACACATTACTGGGCTCTCCATTCTTGATTCATTGTTGACCCTAAATTTCCCGGACTTCTTTGACGGGATATACCACATAATTCTCCCTGCACTTGTACTTGCATTCCTCAATTTTGGTATAATCACCAGGATAAGCAGGAATGGCATTCTCGGTGTGAAGTGGCTGCCGTACGTTAAGTCTGCAAGGGCCAGGGGACTCGATGAAAGAAGCGTCAACAGGAGACACATACTCAGAAATGGACTCGTTGAAAGCAACACGGTCATCGCCGTCATGTTTGGATGGTTGATTACGGGGGACGTAGTTGTAGAGGAGATCTTTTCATGGCCCGGTATTGGAAAATTTGCATATACTGCTATTGCAAACGACGATTATCCAGTCCTGATATTCATAGTGATTGTCTTCACGATATTGGTCATAGTCGCGAACCTCATTGCAGACATAATGTACGCAACCTTAGACCCTAGAATACGACTCGGTGGTGAGGAATGAAACCATTCCTCAAGAAATCGATAGACGGTATAAAGATCAAGCCGAAACATTTTGCGCCAAAATTGAAACGCCTCATCAAGAAATCAACAGAAATCGTGATGAGCAACAGACTCTCTGCCACCGGTTTCGTAATGATAGTAATATTTGTATCGATAGGAATCGCATATTTTATTTTTGGAAATCATATCGTACCTTACAATCCCTTGAAGATTAACTTGTCAGATGTAAATGCGCCTCCGAGCGTCCATCATCTGTTCGGGACAGACCAACTTGGGAGGGATATATTTTCTAGGGTGATCGCAGCCATCCCTATTGATATTGGTCTGGCTATCTTCATCGTTCTTATTTCCGCCTTGGTAGGACTCCTGCTTGGAACGATTGCGGGTTATTTCAGGGGAATTGTAGAAGAGATCATAATGAGACTGACGGACCTTTTCTTCGCATTCCCTCCACTCATAATGTCGATGGCAGTTGCAGCGACATTAGGACCTAGTCTATTTAATGCAGCGTTCTCTATCATTTTCGTTTGGTGGCCCCCTTATGTGAGACTGGTCAGAGGGAGCACACTCCAAGTCGCAGCAAGCGATTTCATTACCATGTCAAAGGTTCTCAATACCAAATTTTCAAAGATACTTGTAAAAGGTATCTTGCCAAATATTGCAACGACACTCGTGGTTTATGCTACCATGGATATTGGAACTGCTATGCTTACCCTTTCCACCCTGGGATTTTTGAACATCGGAATTCCTGTGAACCAGCCTGAACTCGGGATAATGTCCTCCGTCCTCACTCAGAGTCTCTATTCGGACCCCCTCGAAGGTCTGATACCTGCTTTCTTCCTCTTCCTGATCGTGATGGGCTTCAGTTTGATGGGAGAAGGGATGGCACAGATCATCGACCCCAACATTAGGTCACATCTGTTTTCAAGAAGAAGACGACTGGAGGAAATGAAGAAATCAAGTAAAGGGACTTCAAAGGCAGCGGAGTGATTATTTTTTTCTCTCTTCCGTTCTCTTCCTTATCAGAGTCATCGATGGTATTGGGGCAATGATTAGTAAGACTAACGCTGCAATTATCACTACCATCGCTTCACTGCTCTGTATAGGTATGTCGTTAATGTCTGCCTGGTTGCGCGTTAACCATACCTTAAAAACACCCACTATTGGAAGGTGTCCAACGGCATAACCCATTACCTGGGAAGCGTTCACCAGACTATTGTCAATGTTGACGTTCTGGTCCGCTGCTATCGTGTAATTACCGTTATGAATTGGTGAATCAGCAAGATTGTGATCTCCCATCGTGACAAAACCGGTCTGTCCTACGTAGCTCCGAAGATCAACCAGTAGATTCTTGTGCGCATAGCCTACATCAGTAATATAGACTTCCGATCCTTGGATTGAGAGCCAGGACGGGTTGTCATTCCCGTAAAGAATAGGTACTGAACCATTCCAACCTTCCACATAGAAGATTGCCCGATGTATCACCAGTTCTGGAATAAAATAATCCCTGTAAACTATGACATCTCCAAACTCACCGTAGTTCCACGGTGAGCCCCTCTCGCGGGCTACCAGATAGGTCTCGACGCTGGTGAAGTTGCTGATCTTCTTGACCCCAACTATATCTCCCGTATTGATTGCATCTAAAACGAAATTGTTTCCGTGCTGCATTGAACTGGATTCGACTATCACTGCCGGAGGCCAATTTCCGGTATAGAAGTATAGGGACGAGAAAATTATTACCATTACAGCAACCATCGCTATCAGGCTGACAGCTTCACTCTTGTACTTTGACACCACTGGATGGGTAAAGGAATATTAATTAAATTATTTGCTGTTGACGGACTGTGGAAATATTTTACAACCATAACATTTTATTAATTTGTATATATTAGAGTTGATATGAAGGGTGAAAAAATTACATTAGATCAACTCAACGACTTGGATAAGAAGATACTCCTCAGTATCTTCGACACGAGAGAAACCAACCTCAGCGTGATATCTAAGAAAGTTGGCGTCTCTAAGTCCACCGTTCATAACAGACTCAAGAAGATGAAGGGCAGCAATTTCCTGAAAGGAGTGATACCGCTTATCAATCAGACAAATCTTGATAAGAGCATAACCGCAGTCTCCTTAATTAACGCAAGATATGGCCCAGAATATGGAGAGGCTATAGGAGCGAGGATCGGGAAGATAAAAGGAGTGTGGGCAGTGTACTTCGTTTTGGGCAGCATAGACTTTGTAGCATTGATCCGAGCAAAGAACAAGACCGAACTGGGCAGCATAGTAAATGAGCTCTCGAAAACACCTGGCGTGGAGAGAAGCGAGACTATAATGGCCCTGAATACTGCAAAAGAGGATTTCCCAGAGTCTCTCAAACTCATTATCAAGGATTAGTTGCGCAATAAAGTAACTTTATTCCGGTTTTTCAAGAAAGATTTTCATCAAATTCGAGTAGTAGAGAAACTTATCCACGTTTAATATACCGGATTTGCATTAAAGATGAGATGATATATGTCAGTGCAAACTTCCAGCAGATTGAGCATTGAGAATGCGCCTCTCTTGAAAACGAAGATACCGGGCCCAAAGTCAAAGGAGTTTCTTGATATACAGGACACGTTAGAGACATCAAGCAGATCCTACACGAGCTTCTTCAGATTTGCTATAGATTATGGAAAGGGCTCAACTGTTGTCGATATGGATGGAAATGTGTTCATTGACTGGTTCGGAGGTGTTTCCGTGCTTAACCTGGGTCACGGCCACCCTGCAGTAATGAATGCTCTTAAATCACAGGTCGAGAAAATAACCCACATAACTGAAGTCCCCACCGAGGCAAGGATCAAGTACCTCAAGACATTGAATTCGGTCCTTCCGGGAAAGATGAAGAATAATTCCAAGGTACACATGACTGTTACCGGTGCCGATGCCTGTGAAGCAGCTGTGTCTCTTGCAAGGTACAATTCCAAGAAACCTACAATCATCGCATTCTCCGGATCATATCACGGAATTGCGGGAGGAATCGTTGGTGCAACTTCCAATTACCACTACAGGGATTATGCTGGCTTTTCGTCGCAGAACTATGTCTACGCACCCTATCCGTATCCCTATAGATTCTCTTCTAAGACAAAACCCGAAGATATCTCAAAAGAGGTCGTTGAAAGAATAGTGGAGATGATAAGAGACCCCTATTCTGGTGTTCCTCCGGTTGGTGGCATCATCGTAGAACCTGTACAGGGAGAGGGTGGATACATTGTCCCCCCTGACGATTTCCTACCAATGCTTAGAGAGACGTGCGATGAACATTCGATTCCGCTGATTATTGACGAAGTGCAATCCGGAATCGGAAGGACTGGAAAACTGTGGGCTTCCGAATACCAAAATGTCACACCGGACATTATGTGCATATCCAAGAGTATTGGCGGAGGTATTCCGATCTCCTCGATTGTGTACCGCAAGGACTTTGATCAGATACCTAAGGCATTCCACCTCGGCACGTATAGGGGAAATCCACTTGGTATGGCGGCAGGGGCAGCCATACTTGACGTTGTCAAAGATGAACAGTTCCTGGAGAGAGTGAGATCAAAGGGTAGGTATCTACTGAAGAGATTCCAAGAAATCCAGGACAACTCAAGTATAATAGGGGATGTGAGAGGAAGAGGATTCATGGTTGCGAACGAGATTGTTACAAACAAACAGGACAAGACTCCTGGAACTGAGCTCGCTGGGAAGATTCGGGAATCTCTGTTCAACAAAGGACTCCTGATGCACACATGCGGACACTATGGGAATGCTATGAGATTCATGGCACCTCTAACGATAGAAGATGATCTCCTTGATACGGGAATATCCCTCTTTCAAGAAGCAATAAAGGAAACGGAAGTCAAATCATGAGCGTAGTCACCAGAGATCCTTATTCGGGGAAGGTGTTGGAGACTTTCGAGTCTGACAATCCAGAAAATGCACTGAACAAAATCAGGAAATCGAGAGAAGCACAGAAGGCATGGAAAGCGAGCATTGACGATAGGATAGGTTATTTCAGAGAAGTCATAAAACCAAACTTCGAGAAGAACACTGACGAACTTGCAACCATCATGACAGAAGAAATGGGAAAACCAATATCCCAGAGTATATCTGAAGTCAAGAAGAGCATCAAACTTCTAGACTACCTGATAGAGAATGCAAGGGAGATCTATGCCAGTGAAGAGATCAAGACGGATGCATCAAGGAGCTATATCAGGTTCGATCCCCTGGGAACGATAATGTGCATCGAACCGTGGAACTTCCCTGTGTGGCAAGTTGCAAGAGCTGCATTCCCTGCGATGATAGCAGGCAATGGAGTGGTACTGAAACACGCTAGCATTGTCACGGGTGTCTCCCTCAAGCTTCAAGAGATTATAGATTCGCCTTTATTCCAGAGCCTGGTTGTGGACGGAAAAACAGCTACCTCCCTGATCAAGCACGTAGAGGGAGTGGCTTTCACCGGTTCAACTCCGGTAGGTGCCAGTATTGCAGCAGAGGCAGGAAAGGAACTGAAGAGGGTTGTAATGGAGCTGGGAGGTTCAGATCCATTCATAATTCTGGACTCGGCCGATCTGAGTAAGGCTGCGAAAGCGGCTGCAATTGGAAGGCTCCAGAACAACGGACAGAGTTGCATAGCCTCGAAAAGATTCCTTGTCCAGGAGAAGGTATACTCCGATTTCAAACGGTTGGCTGAGGAAGAGTTCTCCAAGGTTGTCGTAGGAGACCCTATGAAAAAGGAAACATACGTTGGACCGTTATCATCGGAGGATCAGAAGAGATCGGTAGATGCCCAGATAAAGTATCTTCAGTCAAAGGGGAAGGTAAAGTTCTTCGGGGAAGGGAATGGCAATATCATCCCGCCCATAATCGCTGAACTTGATGAAAATTATCAGGAGGAAATATTCGGACCAGTCGCTGTCCTGAGGAAGTTCGATAGCAAGGACGAGGCCGTACGGATTGCAAATGAGACTCCGTTTGGACTTGGAACCTCTATCTGGGGGGAAAAGAGTGATGCAGAAATGATGGTGGGGGATATCGAGGCCGGTATGGTATTCGTCAATAGCATAGTATTCTCCGATCCGAGACTACCGTTCGGGGGAATAAAGAAGAGTGGACTCGGGAGGGAACTCTCAAAGTACGGGAGCAGAGAATTCACTAATATGAAAACGGTTTGGATCAATTAGAGGAGACCGTGATTGCGTAGTGACCCCTGTGGAATCTGGAAATATCCTTGATCTGTTGAACTGAAAAGTTTTCCTTAATCCTCATTATTTCCTTGTCGATCGAAAAATCGCTTCTCAAAGAAAATGTCTTGAGCATTAATATGCCCCTCTTGACATCGAAGTAATTCATGTTCCTGGCAAATATGTCTATCTGGTTAGGTTGCGAGACATCCTGATAGATGACATCAACCCTGTCCATGAACATCCCGTACATCTCAGGTTTCTGTGCATCTGAGAGTATCGGGTAGACGTTGTCCTTTATGGTGGACAGGGATGTCAATTTTATGAATGGAACAGGGGCAAATTCTACTGCAAAAATCGTTCCTGCAGATAGCGAATCTGAAATGTGTGAAGCCGTGGTTCCAGCTCCAGCCCCAAGATAGAGCATGTGATCTCCTTTCCTCAAGTCTGGTTTCAATCCCAGTCTCATAGAGGAAGAGAGTTTGCTCCTGAGGGGGGAAAATATTCTGAAGAATTTTCCGCCTCTGGTCGTTACTTGTTCTCCGTAGATCGACTTCCCATCTTTAGACTGGGAAAACAGGTTGCCTTTGTCCTCATAGAAATTAGGAACCTGAAGTTCTCTCATCAGACAAACATCTCGAGGTTCCCTTTACCCTGTGATGCCCTGTTTCTCTGGACATTCATTTTCTCGACTCCTTTCATAAGGTCCGACTGCAAGATGTGGTCTCTTCCTTCCCTGATTGCAAACATGCCGCTCTCAACGACTGATGCCTTTAGGTCCGCACCGGAGAAACCGTTAGTGATTTCCGCAACTTTCTCCAGTTTGACTTCCTTGAGGTTCATTTTCTTCGTGTGAATTTTCAGTATATCCACTCTGCCAGCTTTATCTGGAAGAGGAATTTCGATGATCCTATCGAATCTACCAGGTCTTGTCAACGCCTCATCAAGTGTATCTGGCCTGTTGGTTGCACCTACCAGCTTGATATTCCCTAGTGGTTCAAAACCATCTATTTCAGCAAGCAACTGCATGAGAGTTCTCTGCACTTCCCTATCACCCGACGTTGAAGAGTCGATTCTTCTGGAACCAACCGCGTCCAACTCATCGATGAAAATTATAGAGGGAGCCTTTTTCCTTGCAAGGTCGAACAACTCTCTTACCAGCCTCGCACCCTCTCCTATGTACTTCCGTACAAGTTCAGATGCCACTACCCTGATGAAAGTCGCATTGGTGTTATGAGCTACCGCTTTCGCAAGTAGTGTCTTTCCAGTGCCCGGCGCTCCAACGAGGAGTACCCCGGTTGGAGGTTCAATACCGACCTTCCTGAATATCTCGGGATTCAAGAGTGGCAGTTCTACCATTTCCTTGATTTCCCTTATTTGCTGTCCCAGGGCCCCTATGTCCTCAAATGTCACATTTGGTTTTTCCGAAATCTCTGCAGCCACTACTGTCGGATCATACGCCTCTGGAATAACTGATATGACGGAAAGCGTTGCTTTGTTTAGCGCTACCCTTGTACCTACGGTTAACTTGGAAGTTGGAATGTGCTCTGAGGTGTAGACGAGGAAACTCGGGCCGGTAGAGCTCCTAATGACAACCCTTCTTTCATCTATGACATCCTCTATGGAACCGATCAGGAGAGGTGGTAGCTTCAGCCTGTTCAACTCCTTCTTTAGCCTCTCTATCTCATCTGTCAGTCTCTTGTTCTCCAATTCCGCATATCTCTTCTCTTCTTCTGCGGTCCTTAATTGTCGGAGAACCTCCTCGACGTCGTTATATCCGTCTACATCGTCGTCTGTCTTCGTCAATCTTCACCAGCCTCTAAAACTATCCTCATTATTTAAAGATTTGTTAAAAGTGAGGGATACTGTTAAAGTGCGTCTGTATCAGTACGGCAAAAATTACATTTTTTCCATTTTTCTTTGACTTTCGTAATCTACGGATTTGGTAGTTTTTGAGGAGTTAAAAATTTGAAATAAGTATATTTATCAAACTTTTAAACCAAAACAAAAAAATAATTTGCCTATAGTGTTGGCAGTAAGCTCGTCTCATACCCAGGAAAGGGAAGAATGAAGCGGCATATAATTGGCAGAATGTTGTGGAATCTTCTGATATCATCTCGATCTGACAAAATGTGGGCACATACCGAGTTGCGGAATTAAGGGGAAGATTTTGAGTTAGGGACCTTTAGCTTGGATGAGGAAGACCTTTGCCTCGATTCAAACAAGTAATAAACAAGACCGGCGACCGCGAAACCTATGAAGTAACTAATGTCTATTCCTCCGAGGAATTTTGAAAATATGAATGTGTAGTTGTAATGTCCCAGATAAATATTCATGAATGGTATTGAAACTGCCAGTCCAATGACGTATGCAAGAACTCCATTCCAATTGTATTTCTTTTCAAAGTTGAGTTTCTGTCTCTTCAAGATCACGAAGTCGATGACGAGTATGGCAACCCATGGAGAGATCCAGTAATCGAGCACCAACAGGAACGATTCGAAGAAGTTGTAAAATCCATTGTAAAAGAGCATTGATAACACTGCGCCTACTATGGCGACAATTCCAACAAACCTTGTCCTGCTGATCTTGATTCCACCAACCAGTCCGGATAGAGACGCAGAGTATAGATTCAGAACATTAGCAGCAATTCCACCCAGGGCAATTGTCACGAGTGACAGGGGATAAAGAGTGCCGGATACATCCTTTAGGGCAGAGATTGATGAACCGCTGAGAGTGATGAATGAAATGATCAGAGCCACAATTTCAACGAAAGTAGTTGAAATTAGCGATCCAAGAAACGTGTTGAAGAATACTTTCTTGAGGGATGTGTTGTTCGGCAGGTACCGGGAATAATCGGACGCATATGGCCCCCAGCTCATAAGGTAGCTGTAGGTGAAAGCAATCATTCCGAAGAATGATGTGTCCAGGCTGACTGAGGAAAGAGAGAATCCAGACATAGATGTCATCTGAAGTGGGCTGAAAAATAACACCTTTGCAAGGATTATAACGAAGAGCGCT